>NZ_JBKOTR010000013.1:0-45328 GCF_049738015.1 Streptococcus sp. CL5.50 | reverse complement strand
AAACACTCTTTTACAACTTGATAGGGTTATTCTAATTTGCTTATTTTTAGTCTTGGTTATTTATGTGATGGCAGTATTTTTAATATTTCAAAGCAATTTGGAAATATTGGGACTCATATTATTAGTTATTGACTTTTTAGTTCTCGTCTTTGTATTTTATTTAAGATTTGTATCTAGAAAAGTTATTGTTCTAGTGTTACACGATTCTATTAATCTTAAGCTCTATGTAGACATGTTAAGAGTTCAATCAGAAAAATCTATTAAGCCCTTTAGGGCAACATATCGTGAGAATTACCAAATTATCCAAGGTCGAGTGGCTTATTTAAAAGGAGATTTTCAAGCTGCCAAGGAAAATATGTCCAAATATGATTTGAAAAAAATTTGGAAGAGATTCAGAACCCCAGCGTTTTTAATATCAAGCTTTGAACTATTAACAGTTTCCATTCATCTTCAAGATGCGCAAGGTATTGCTTTCTTTGAGGAACAATTGTCCAAGGCACCAGATTTTAAAGGAGGCAAAGCTACACTTGTTGCTCAAGCCCAAGCCATAAAAGATATTGTGTTCAATAAAGAAGTGAACGACTACTTCGACATTACTGAACCAGAAAGTAAGTTAGCTCGAATCATGTTTTCTTATTATGGCGCTCTCAATGCCCAATTAAAAGGAGATGAAGCTCGTGCCCGAAGTTTGTTTGAAAGTATCGCCCATGAAAATCCAGAGCTCTTTTATGTTCAGGAAGCTAGGAAGTATTTAGAAAAATAAGCTGATATAGTTTTAAAATCTGTCTAAGATAGAATATGTTGATGTAAAGTGAAAAGGGAATTAGAAAGCAAAAATGAACGGTATTATCAACTTAAAAAAAGAAGAGGGGATGACCTCGCATGATGCGGTTTTTAAACTGCGTAAGATTTTGGGGACCAAAAAGATTGGTCATGGTGGGACTCTGGATCCGGATGTGGTGGGTGTTTTGCCCATTGCGGTTGGCAAGGCAACACGCATGGTCGAGTTTATGCAGGATGAGGGAAAGGTCTATGAGGGGGAAATCACTCTGGGCTATTCCACGACGACAGAGGATGCTAGTGGGGAAGTGGTTGCTGAGACATCCGTTTTGTCGCCCTTGGATGAAAATCTTGTCGATGAAGCAATCGCTAGCTTGACTGGGCCTATTACCCAGATTCCGCCTATGTACTCTGCGGTTAAGGTTAATGGTCGCAAGCTCTATGAGTATGCGCGTGCTGGTCAGGAAGTGGAGCGTCCAGAACGTCAGGTGACCATTTATCAATTTGAGCGGACAAGTCCGATTTCTTATGAGGGGAATCTAGCACGTTTTACCTTTCGTGTGAAATGTAGTAAGGGGACTTACATCCGTACCTTGTCAGTTGATTTGGGAGAGAAGCTTGGCTATGCGGCCCATATGTCACATTTGACACGGACTAGTGCTGCCGGTCTACAGCTTGAAGATGCTCTTACATTGGAAGAAATTGCTGAAAAAGTAGAGGCTGGTCAACTGGACTTTCTCCATCCTCTAGAGATTGGGACAGGAGACCTCGTCAAAGTTTTACTAACTCCAGAAGAGGCTACAGAAGTACGCTTTGGTCGTTTTATAGAGCTCGAACAAACAGAACAAGAATTGGCTGCTTTTGAAGAAGATAAATTGTTAGCCATTCTAGAAAAACGGGACAATCTCTACAAGCCAAGGAAGGTTTTTCGTTAGTATAATTGAAGTGTAGAAATTGGAATTGTTTCCCCTAGATTATCCAAACCAGACTATAAATTTTGCAAAAAATGTGATAGAATAGACGACGGATAAAAAAACGGAGGATAGCATGCAAAATAGACCAATCATTATCGGAGTGACAGGTGGTTCTGGTGGTGGTAAGACCAGTGTTTCAAGAGCCATTTTATCGCATTTTCCTGATGAAAAGATTTCCATGATTGAGCATGATTCATACTACAAGGATCAGTCTCATTTGACCTTTGAAGAGCGTGTCAAAACCAACTACGACCATCCTTTTGCCTTTGATACAGACTTGATGATCGAGCAGATTAAGGAATTGTTGGCAGGGCGTCCGGTGGACATTCCGACTTACGACTATACAGAGCATACACGAAGTAGCAAGACCTATCGTCAAGAACCTCAAGATGTCTTTATCGTTGAGGGGATTTTGGTCTTGGAGGATAAGCGCCTGCGCGATTTGATGGATATTAAGATTTTTGTGGATACAGATGATGATGTGCGCATTATTCGTCGGATCAAGCGTGATATGGAAGAGCGTGGCCGTAGCCTTGATAGCGTCATTGACCAGTACTTAGGTGTGGTTAAACCTATGTATCATCAGTTTATCGAACCAACCAAGCGTTATGCTGATATCGTCATTCCTGAAGGGGTCAGCAATACCGTGGCTATTGACCTGTTGACAACCAAGATTGAAAAGATTTTGGAAGAAGCTCGAAACAGCAAATAATCAGATGTGGAGGCTTTGCCTCCTTTTTTATTTTTCCCTCATAATGGTACATAAATGGAGATTTTTAGGCATATTTTTGGTATAATAATACCCATGAAAGAGCAAGAAAATGAATAGTAGGTGGAGATGGAAAAGTATTTATCGGTAACAACTTTGACCAAGTATCTGAAAATGAAATTCGATAAAGACCCTTACTTGGAACGGGTCTATTTAACTGGTCAAGTTTCCAACTTTCGTAAACGACCTACTCACCAATATTTCTCCCTAAAAGATGACCACGCAGTTATTCAAGCGACCATCTGGTCTGGGGTTTATCAGAAATTAGGCTTCGACCTGGAAGAAGGGATGAAGATCAATGTGATTGGGCGTGTACAGGTCTACGAACCAAGTGGTAGCTACTCCATCATCATTGAAAAGGCTGAGCCCGATGGGGTTGGGGCGCTTGCGATTCAGTTTGAACAACTCAAGAAAAAATTGACAGAAGAAGGCCTGTTTCAAGAACGCTTTAAGCAACCTCTGCCCCAATTTTCTAAGAGAATTGGTGTAGTAACCAGTCGCAGTGGAGCCGTTATTCGAGATATCATCACGACCGTCAGCAGACGATTTCCAGGTGTCGATATTCTACTTTATCCAACTAAGGTTCAAGGAGATGGAGCAGCAGAGGAAATAGCTCGAAATATTGCGCGTGCTAATCAACGGGACGATTTGGATTTGCTGATTATTGGTCGTGGAGGAGGTTCCATTGAGGATCTCTGGGCATTTAACGAAGAAATTGTGGTACGAGCTATTTTTGAGTCTCGTTTGCCAGTTATCTCTAGTGTGGGGCATGAGACAGATGTGACCTTGGCAGATTTTGTGGCGGATCGTCGAGCTGCAACACCAACGGCAGCTGCTGAACTGGCAACCCCTGTGACCAAGTTGGATGTATTAGCTCATTTGCAAAATCAGGAAAAACGGATGGCAACAGCAGTCCGAAATGTCCTATCTAAGAAACAAGAAGCTTTGAAAAAATGCAGTCAGTCTGTTATCTTTAGACAGCCAGAGCGCTTGTATGATGGCTATTTGCAACGCTTGGATCAGCTGCAACTGCGCTTAAAACAAAGTTTGCGAACACGGATTTCTGATAACAAACAAGTCGTCCAAGCAAGGACGCATCGACTGGTACAATTATCACCTGTTACTAAAATACAACGTTATCAAGATCGTCTTGGTCAGTTGGACAAGCTCCTCCGTAGTCAAATGGCTTTGGTTTATGATGCCAAGGTTGCTGAGGTGAAACGACTTTCGGAAGCCTTGCTGATGTTGGATACCAGTCGAATCGTGGCGCGTGGTTATGCTATTGTCAAAAAAGAAGAGTCCGTTGTGGATTCGGTTGAGAATTTAAAGAGAACAGACCAAGTGACGCTTTTGATGCGAGATGGTCGAGTAGAATTAGAGGTTAAAGATGTCAAAACAAAAGAAATTTGAGGAAAATCTAGCAGAACTGGAGACCATTGTTCAAAGTTTGGAAAATGGTGAAATTGCTCTGGAAGATGCGATTGCTGCCTTTCAAAAGGGTATGGTCTTGTCAAAAGAACTCCAAGCGACGCTGGACAAGGCTGAAAAGACCTTAGTTAAGGTCATGCAAGAAGATGGAACAGAAAGTGATTTTGAATGAAAAAGCAAGAAAAATTAGCTCTTGTCGAGTCAGCCTTGGAAGATTTTTATGGAGACCAGCAGTTTGCCTCTAGTTTGCGAGAGTCTGTTCTTTATTCCATTCATGCTGGTGGCAAGCGTATTCGACCCTTTCTCTTGTTAGAAGTTCTGGAAGCCTTACAAGTTACCATCAAACCTGCTCATGCGCAGGTGGCTGCAGCATTAGAAATGATTCATACAGGTAGTTTGATTCACGATGATCTTCCAGCTATGGATGATGATGATTACCGTCGGGGACGCTTGACCAATCACAAGAAATTCGGTGAAGCTATGGCCATTTTGGCTGGAGATGCTTTATTCCTAGATCCTTATGCCTTGATAGCGCAGGCAGATTTGCCAAGTCAGATCAAGGTGGACTTGATTGCTAACTTATCCCTAGCTTCAGGAAGTCTGGGCATGGTGGCAGGGCAGGTTTTGGACATGGAGGGTGAACACCAGCATTTGTCTTTGGAAGAACTCCAGACTATTCATGCTAATAAGACTGGAAAATTACTAGCTTATCCCTTCCAAGCAGCTGCTATTATAGCCGAATTGGCACCTGAAATACAGGTGAAGCTGAAAACTGTTGGGGAATTAATCGGACTTGCTTTTCAAGTTCGAGACGATGTACTGGATGTGACCGCTAGTTTTGAGGAAATCGGCAAGACTCCTCAAAAGGACCTAAAGGCTGAAAAATCAACCTATCCTGCTTTGTTGGGCTTGGAAGAGGCTATTGCCTTTTGTAACCAAACTCTGGATCAAGCTAATGCAAAATTAGAAGAAATTGCCCAGCAGGTTCCCTTTGAAACAGAATCGATTGTAAAAGTAGTAGAAAGTTTGAGAATCAATGGCTAAGGAAAGAGTGGATGTACTAGCTTATAAACAGGGCTTGTTTGAGACAAGAGAACAAGCCAAGCGAGGTGTTATGGCTGGGCTTGTTGTGGCTGTTCTTAATGGAGAACGCTTTGACAAGCCAGGAGAGAAAATCCCAGATGATACTGAGTTAAAACTCAAGGGTGAGAAACTCAAGTATGTCAGCCGCGGCGGTTTAAAACTGGAAAAGGCCTTGCAGGTCTTTGATTTGTCAGTGGATGGGGCGACCACGATTGATATTGGGGCTTCTACTGGTGGCTTTACCGATGTCATGTTGCAGAATGGTGCTGAGCTTGTCTACGCGGTGGATGTTGGTACCAATCAGTTAGCCTGGAAACTGCGCCAAGATTCTCGGGTTGTTAGCATGGAGCAGTTTAATTTCCGCTATGCTGAAAGGACTGACTTTGAGCAGGAACCAAGTTTTGCCAGTATTGATGTAAGTTTCATTTCCCTTAGTCTGATCTTACCAGCCTTGCATCGTGTGTTGGCTGATCAAGGTCAGGTTGTGGCTTTGGTTAAGCCCCAGTTTGAGGCAGGTCGTGAGCAGATTGGGAAAAATGGAATCATTCGCGATGCCAAGGTCCATCAGAATGTTCTTGAATCTGTCACAACCATGGCAGTAGAGGAAGGCTTTTCAGTCCTTGGTTTGGACTTTTCTCCCATCCAAGGTGGGCATGGAAATATTGAGTTTTTAGTGTATTTGAAAAAAGAAGAGTCAGCAAGCAATCAGGTTCTTGCTGAAATTGAAGAAGTAGTAGAGAGGGCGCATAGTCAATTTAAAAATGAATAAAAAAGAGAGACTTGAAAAAATTAGACGATTTGTGACAGATTATCAAATCGGTACACAAGAAGAAATTGTAGAACATTTGAAAGAGGCAGGGATCACTGCCACTCAGGCAACAGTATCACGGGATATCAAAGAGCTAGGCATTGTCAAAATTCCTTTGAGAGACAACACCTATGTCTACGAATTGCCAAAATCAATCGTAAAAAGTTTGCAACTGGCTGAAGACAATATTGAGTCAGCTGAATTGATGGACAAGATGATTAATCTCCAAGTTATCCCAGGAAATACAGCTTTTGTAAAAGCTCAGTTAATTGAGACTTTTGCTGACAAGATTTTTAGCTGTTTAGCTGATGATAGCTCGATTTTAGTCATTGCCAGAAGTGAAAGTCTAGCTGAGGAAATCTTTGAACAAGTAAAAAATTGGTAGGTCTATATGTTACTTGAAATTTCGATAAAAAACTTTGCCATTATTGAGGCTATTTCCCTCAATTTTGAAAAGGGGATGACTGTCTTGACTGGTGAAACGGGTGCAGGGAAGTCGATTATCATTGATGCCATGAATATGATGTTGGGGGCTCGTGCGACGACAGATGTTATTCGTCATGGTGCGCCAAAGACAGAGATTGAGGGGCTTTTCTCAGTTGAGAATAGTCGCCTTTTACAGGAAATTTTTGATGAGCAAGGTTTGGAAATGGGTGATGAAATTATCATCCGTCGAGAAATCTTGCAAAATGGTCGTAGTATTAGTCGTGTGAATGGCCAGATGGTTAATCTGTCTGTTTTGCGTGCTATTGGGCAACATCTGGTAGATATTCATGGTCAGCATGACCAAGAGGAGTTAATGCGTCCTCAACTTCATATTCAAATGTTGGATGAATTCGGTGATGTAGCTTTTTGGGACCTAAAAGAAACCTATCAGACGAGTTTTGATGCCTACCGTAAAATGCGTAAGCAGGTTTTGGAAGTCAAGAAAAACCAACAAGAACATAAGACACGTATCGAAATGTTGGAATTTCAAATGGCAGAGATTGAGGCAGCAAACTTGCAAGCTGGAGAAGATCTGGTTCTCAATCAAGAGAGAGAGAAACTGCTCAATCATAAAAATATTGCGGATACGCTGACCAATGCGTACAGTATGTTGGACAATGAAGACTTTTCAAGTCTGGCCAATGTTCGTTCAGCCATGAATGACATGGAAAGTGTTGAAGAGTACGACCCTGAATACCGTGAAATTTCAAGCTCTTTGTCTGAGACATACTATGTCTTAGAAGACATTAGCAAACGTTTGGAAGCAATCATTGAGGACCTTGATTTTGATGGTAATCGTCTCATGCAGATCGAGAATCGTTTGGATCTCCTTCATACTATTACCCGTAAGTACGGTGGGACTGTTGATGATGTCTTGCTTTATTTTGCCAAGATTACGGAAGAATACAATCTCTTGACAGGAAATAACCTTTCGTCTGAGGACATGGAAGCAGAGCTCAAGAAATTAGAAGTCAATCTTATTGATTTGGCAGGTCAGCTTGCCTCTGCTCGTCATGACTTGGCTCAGCAGCTAGAAGCAGAGATTAAACAAGAACTGCAAGACCTCTATATGGAAAAAGCTCAGTTTCAGGTTCGTTTTAGCAAGGGCAAATTCAGTCGTGAGGGAAATGAAATGGTTGAGTTTTATATTTCAACCAACCCTGGCGAAGATTTTAAACCCTTGGTTAAGGTTGCATCTGGTGGGGAATTATCTCGTCTCATGCTAGCCATTAAGTCTGCCTTTTCACGTAAAGAAGGCAAGACCAGCATTGTCTTTGATGAGGTGGATACGGGAGTTTCAGGTCGTGTAGCTCAGGCTATTGCACAGAAAATTCATAAAATTGGTCAGCATGGTCAGGTTCTGGCTATTTCCCATTTGCCACAAGTGATTGCGATTGCGGATTATCAATTCTTTATTGAGAAGATTAGCAATGAGCATTCAACGGTTTCGACTGTTCGTCTCTTGACGGTTGAAGAGCGAGTGGAAGAAGTTGCTAAGATGTTGGCAGGTGATGATGTGACGGAAGCAGCCCTGACGCAAGCCAGAGAATTGTTGAGAAACAGGGAGAAATAAGATGACAGACTATTATGTAATTGGAGATGTTCACGGAAAAGCTGGGATGCTGGAAGACCTTCTCAAAACATGGGATGGTCAGACCCAGTTACTCTTTCTAGGGGATTTGATTGACCGTGGTGAAGATAGTCGCCGTGTTCTAGAGATGGTTAAGGACTTAGTGGATAATCAAGGGGCTATCTGTTTGTCAGGAAATCATGAGTATATGTTTTTGACATGGCTAGATGATCCAGAAGAAAGCTATGATCACTATCGTCGCAATGGTGGAGATACAACCATTAACTCTATCCTAGGTCGTCCTTTGGATGCACCGGTTGATGGAGTTGAGGATGCCAAGCGTGTTGCTACTGAAGCAGCAGACTTGGTCGAATTTATTCGTCAAATGCCATTTGTGGTAGAGACAGACAAGTATATCTTTGTGCACGCAGGTATTGATTTGACCTTAGACGACTGGCATGAAACCACAGATTACAAGAAAGTATGGCTTAGAAAACCATTCCACGAAGCAGAAAATCATACTGGAAAAATCATTGTCTTTGGCCATACACCGGTCTATGGTTTGTTAAAGCAAGAGCGTGGTACTGCTGAGCTTTGGACTACAGAAGATGGCAAGATTGGAATGGATGGAGGAGCTGTTTATGGTGGTGTCCTTCATGGGATTGTCTTTACTGACCAAGGAATGACAGAACACCACTTTATTGAGAATGACGGCTTTGTTGCTGAAGATTAGTACTCCTAGCAGGGTATGGTCTTGTCAAAATGTCAAAAACAATTTATAATAAATAGATACCCTGAAAGGAAGAGAATCATGAACTTGGAAGAATTGAAAAAACGACAGGAGAAGATCCGTAACTTTTCTATTATCGCTCATATTGACCATGGGAAGTCGACTCTAGCAGACCGCATTTTGGAAAAGACAGAGACGGTTTCAAGCCGTGAAATGCAAGCCCAGCTTTTGGATAGCATGGATTTAGAACGAGAACGTGGGATTACTATTAAGTTGAATGCCATTGAGCTGAATTATACCGCAAAAGATGGGGAAACTTATATTTTTCACTTGATTGACACGCCGGGGCACGTTGACTTTACCTATGAAGTTTCACGTTCGCTCGCTGCCTGTGAGGGAGCGATTTTGGTGGTCGATGCTGCCCAAGGGATTGAGGCTCAAACCCTTGCCAATGTATATCTGGCCTTGGACAATGATTTGGAAATCATGCCTGTCATTAACAAAATTGACCTGCCTGCTGCAGATCCAGAGCGCGTGCGTACAGAGATTGAAGATGTGATTGGTTTGGATGCCAGTGAAGCAGTTTTGGCTTCTGCCAAGGCTGGAATCGGTATTGAAGAAATCCTCGAGCAAATTGTAGAAAAAGTACCAGCACCAACGGGTGATGTGACGTCGCCTCTTAAGGCTTTGATTTTCGACTCTGTTTACGATGCATACCGTGGGGTTATTCTCCAAGTGCGTGTCATGGATGGAGTTGTTAAACCTGGTGATAAGATTCAGCTCATGAGCAATGGCAAGACCTTTGATGTTACGGAAGTTGGTATTTTTACTCCGAAAGCAGTTGGTCGTGATTTCCTTGCGACTGGGGACGTTGGTTATATTGCAGCTTCTATCAAGACGGTTCAGGACACTCGTGTGGGTGATACCGTTACCTTGGCAACCAATCCTGCAGCAGAGCCATTACATGGTTACAAACAGATGAATCCTATGGTTTTTGCGGGTCTCTATCCAATCGAATCAAACAAGTACAATGACCTACGTGAAGCGCTTGAAAAATTGCAGCTGAATGATGCTAGTCTCCAATTTGAACCAGAAACATCTCAGGCACTTGGATTTGGTTTCCGTTGTGGTTTCCTTGGACTTCTTCATATGGATGTTATCCAGGAACGTTTAGAGCGTGAGTTCAATATTGACCTCATCATGACAGCTCCGTCTGTTATTTACAAAGTTAATTTGACCGACGGTGAGTCTATGGATGTGTCTAACCCATCTGAGTTTCCAGACCCAACTAAGATTGCGACCATTGAAGAGCCTTATGTTAAGGCGCAGATCATGGTACCACAGGAGTTCGTCGGAGCAGTGATGGAGCTAGCTCAGCGCAAGCGTGGGGACTTTGTGACTATGGATTATATCGATGATAACCGTGTCAATGTTATCTATCAAATTCCACTGGCTGAAATCGTCTTTGACTTCTTTGATAAGCTTAAGTCTTCAACTCGCGGTTATGCAAGCTTTGACTATGAATTGTCAGAGTACCGCCCATCTAAGCTAGTGAAAATGGATATCCTTCTCAACGGAGACAAGGTGGATGCCCTCAGCTTTATCGTTCACAAGGACTTTGCCTACGAACGTGGGAAACTCATCGTTGATAAACTTAAGAAAATTATTCCTCGTCAACAATTTGAGGTTCCAATCCAAGCAGCAATTGGACACAAGATTGTCGCTCGTACTGATATCAAGGCCCTTCGTAAGAACGTACTTGCTAAATGTTATGGTGGTGACGTTTCTCGTAAACGCAAACTCCTTGAAAAACAAAAAGCTGGTAAAAAACGTATGAAAGCCATCGGATCAGTAGAAGTTCCACAAGAAGCTTTCCTCAGCGTTTTGAGCATGGATGAAGAATAAGTTATCATAATTGTTTTTCTTGTTCACAGGAAATTTACATAAGAATCTATCGTAAAGCAGGCTTAAATAGGCCTGTTTTTTTGGATTTAGAATAGGATTAAATCGTTTAAAATGTTTGTTTCGAATGTTTGTTTTGATTGTAAAGATAAAAAATAAACAAAATAATCAAAAAAAGGACAAAAAACAACAAAAAATTATTGACAACGATTTCATATAGTGTTATACTTATAGCATAAAGTTAATGGAAAGAAGGGAAAACCTTATGGGATTAGATCATTTCTTTGACAAAAACCTTGTGTTTTGCTTAGAAGCGGATAATCAAGAACATCTCTTTGATCAGGTAGCAACTTTATTGGAAGAACGAGAAATCGTAACTCCAACTTATCGTGAAGCCTTGATCACGCGTGAAAAGTCATTTCCAACTGGCCTAGATATGGAATTTTTGGGTAAGGATTTGCCGAATGTGGCTATTCCTCACACAGATATTGTTCATAATCTAGCCGAAAAAGTTGTGGTCGTTCGATTAGAAAAACCAGTGACTTTCCACAATATGATTGCGCCAGATAAGGAAGTAGAAGTATCCTTGCTCTTCTTTATCATTAATAACTCAAGTTCAAGTCAAACGAACATTCTTGCTCAGTTGATGGACTTCTTTACTGGAAATAGTCATCTTGAAGACCTATCAAAAATTTCTGAACCAGAAGCCCTCTATGCTTATATTGCTGAAGCAATTGCTTAATTTTGTCTATTAAAAATATTAAATCGGAGGAAATCCATATGATTAAAATTCTTGCTGCCTGCGGTGCAGGTGTTAACTCAAGCCACCAAATTAAAAGTGCTCTTGAAGAAGAACTTTCAAACCGCGGTTTTGATGTTCACTGTGATGCAGTTATGGTAAAAGACGTTAATGAAGACCTTATCAAAGGTTATGACATTTTTACACCAATTGCTGCAACAGATCTTGGTTTTGACCCAGGTATTCCAGTTATCGAAGCTGGACCAATCTTATTCCGTATCCCAGCAATGAGTGCTCCAGTATTTGATAATATTGAAGCAGCTATCAAAGAACACGGGTTAAGCTAATTTTAATTTGTTAACATTCATATAACTATAAAAAGGGAGGAACTATTATGGATGTCATTATCGAACTAGCCAATAAGCTGTTCAAACCTATCTTGGATATGGGTGGGCCAATCATCATGCTGATCATTTTGACAGTATTGGCTCTACTTTTTGGAGTGAAATTCTCCAAAGCACTTGAAGGTGGTATCAAACTTGCCATCGCTCTTACTGGTATCGGTGCTATCATCGGTATGCTGAATGGTGCTTTCTCAGCATCACTTGCAAAATTCGTTGAAAATACTGGTATTCAATTGAACATCACTGACGTTGGTTGGGCACCACTTGCTACAATCACTTGGGGATCTGCTTGGACACTTTACTTCTTGCTCATCATGTTGATTGTCAACGTAGTGATGCTTGCTATGAAGAAAACTGATACACTTGACGTTGATATCTTCGATATCTGGCACTTGTCTATCACAGGTCTTTTGATTAAATGGTATGCAGACAACAACGGTGTAAGCCAAGGGGTTTCACTCTTCATCGCCACTGCAGCAGTTGTCCTTGTAGGTGTTCTTAAAATCATCAACTCTGATTTGATGAAACCTACATTTGATGACCTTCTTAACGCACCAAGTTCATCACCAATGACTTCAACTCACATGAACTACATGATGAACCCAGTTATCATGGTTTTGGATAAGATTTTTGAAAAATTCTTCCCAGGTCTTGATAAATATGACTTTGATGCTGCTAAATTGAACAAGAAAATCGGTTTCTGGGGATCTAAATTCTTCATCGGTTTCATCCTTGGTATCGTTATCGGTTTGATGGGTACTCCACATCCAGTTGCTGGCGTAGAAGATGCAGCAAACTGGCAATTAGTTATTAAAGGTTGGTTGTCTCTTGGTTTGACAGCCGGTGTATCTTTGGAACTCTTCTCACTCATCGGTTCATGGTTCATCGCTGCCGTAGAACCACTTTCACAAGGTATTACAAACGTTGCTACTAAACGTCTTCAAGGACGTAAATTTAATATCGGTCTTGACTGGCCATTCATCGCTGGTCGTGCTGAAATCTGGGCTTGTGCCAACGTACTTGCACCAATCATGTTGATCGAAGCTGTGCTTCTTTCAAAAGTCGGAAATGGTATCTTGCCACTTGCAGGTATCATCGCTATGGGTGTTACTCCAGCTCTCTTGGTTGTAACACGTGGTAAATTGCTCCGTATGATTATCTTCGGAACACTCTTGTTGCCACTCTTCCTTCTTTCAGGTACACTTATCGCACCATTTGCAACAGAACTTGCTAAAGGTGTAGGTGCCTTCCCAGCAGGTGTGAGCGAAACTCAATTGATCACTCACTCAACTCTTGAAGGACCAATCGAAAAACTTCTTGGTTGGACAATTGGTAACACTACAACAGGTGATATCAAAGCAATCCTTGGTGCTGTAGTCTTCCTTGTATTCTATATCGGTATCTTTGCATGGTACAGAAAACAAATGATCAAACGTAACGAAGAGTACGCAGCAAAAGCAAAATAATGCGCTCCTATAAAATGTAAATTGTTAAAGCTAGGTTGTCATTTTCCTGATAGGAGTGACAGCCTAGTTTTTTATAAACTATCAAGAAATCGGAGAAAATAATGGTAATTGAATTAAAATCAGAACAATTAAGAGTTGAATTTAACAGTTTTGGTGGGGCTCTTTCTTCTATAAAAGATACTGAGGGACTGGAGTATTTGTGGCAAGGGGATGCCACTTATTGGAGTGGACAAGCTCCTGTTCTCTTCCCCATTTGTGGTTCTTTGAGAGAGGATACAGCCCTCTATATAGATGAGAAGGGGCAAGAAAGCAAAGGAAAGATTCCTCGTCATGGTTTGGTTCGTAAGAAAGAATTTGAATTAGTTGAACAGACAGATAATAGTGTAACTTTTGCAATTGAAGACGATGAGAATAGCTATCAGAACTACCCTTATTATTTCCGCCTAGAAATCACTTATAGCCTTACTGGCAAGACAGTACGAACTCAATACAAGATTTTCAATAAAGAAACTAGCAAGGTCATGCCTTACTTTATTGGTGGCCATCCAGGATTTAATTGTCCTCTACTTGATGATGAAGTCTATGAAGATTACTATTTAGAGTTTGAGAAAGAAGAGACTTGCTCTGTTCCACACCCTTTCCCAGAAACAGGTATGTTGGATTTCCAAGATAGAAGTCCATGGCTAGAAGGTCAAAAAGAAGTAGATCTCAGCTATGATTTGTTTAGTACAGATGCAGTTACCTTAGATGAATTGCAATCTAGAACAATTGCGCTTCGTTCTCGTAAACATGATAAAGGGTTGAAAGTACACTTTGCAGAGTTTCCAAACCTTATTATCTGGTCAACTTTGAATAAGGGCCCTTTAATTGCTTTTGAACCATGGTCAGGCTTGTCAACATCTCTTGAAGAAGGAGATCATCTAGAAGATAAGAAGAATGTTCGCCTCTTAGAGCCAGGACAAGTGGATCAAATTGGTTTTGATATCGAAATATTTTAGATAAAAAAACACAAAAACAAACATTAACTGTTGACTTTTTCGACAAATAGGAGTATATTATGTTTGTAAGCAACAAATGATGTTTGTAACAAACAAATAATCAATTGTTATATTCTCTTTGAAAGAGAGATTATTCTAGGAAATTGATTTCCTAAACTTGAATAAGGTGTCATTCATCTCATTCAATCCAATTTGTCAATAAACTGCTAGAAAGCTTTTTGTAGGTAAACTGCTAACTATAAAAGTCTTTACTAGCCTAGAAAAATAAAAAGGAGTATACAATATGTCTATTGTTATCGGTGCAGATGCTGCAGGTTTGAGATTGAAAGAAGTTGTGAAAGACTTCTTGGAAAAAGAAAACTTCCACGTTGTGGATGTTACAGCTGAAGGTCAAGACTTTGTTGATGTGACTCTTGCTGTTGCTGCAGAAGTAAACAAAGAAGAACAAAACCTTGGTATCGTGATTGATGCTTATGGAGCTGGTCCATTTATGGTCGCAACTAAGATCAAAGGAATGGTTGCTGCAGAAGTATCTGACGAACGTTCAGCTTATATGACTCGTGGTCACAACAACTCACGTATGATCACTATGGGTGCACAACTTGTTGGTGATGAATTGGCTAAAAACATTGCTAAAGGATTTGTTAACGGAAAATACGATGGTGGACGTCACCAAATTCGTGTCGACATGTTGAACAAAATGTGCTAATTAGATTACAGTAAGAAAGGTAAGTTAAAAATGAGAATTGCAATTGGATGTGACCACATCGTAACAGATGAAAAAATGGCGGTTTCAGAATTTTTGAAATCAAAAGGATATGAAGTCATTGACTTTGGTACATATGACCATACACGTACTCACTACCCAATCTTTGGTAAAAAAGTAGGGGAAGCTGTAACTAGCGGTCAAGCTGATCTTGGGGTATGTATCTGTGGTACTGGTGTTGGTATCAACAACGCTGTAAATAAAGTTCCAGGTGTTCGTTCTGCCTTGGTTCGTGATATGACAACAGCCCTTTATGCTAAAGAACAATTGAATGCCAACGTTATCGGATTTGGTGGTAAGATTACTGGTGAATTGCTCATGTGTGATATCATCGAAGCTTTCATCCATGCTGAATACAAACCATCTGAAGAAAACAAAAAATTGATTGCGAAAATTGAACACGTTGAAAGTCACAATGCTCAACAAACAGACGCAAACTTCTTCACTGAATTCCTTGAAAAATGGGATCGCGGAGAATACCACGACTAAGAGGTGACCTATGATTTTAACAGTCACAATGAACCCATCCATTGATATTTCCTATCCCTTGGATGAGTTAAAGATTGATACTGTCAATCGTGTGGTGGATGTAACCAAAACGGCTGGTGGTAAGGGGCTCAATGTTACCCGAGTACTTTCAGAATTTGGGGATTCTGTTCTTGCTACCGGTTTAGTGGGTGGCAAACTTGGTGAGTTTTTGGTTGAAAATATTGATGATAATGTTAAGAAAGATTTCTTCTCAATTCAGGGAGAAACTCGTAACTGTATCGCTATTCTTCACGGAGATAACCAAACAGAAGTTCTTGAAAAAGGTCCTGAAGTATTGGAACAGGAAGGTCAAGACTTTTTGGAACATTTCAAAAAACTCTTGGAGTCAGTTGAAGTAGTAGCTATCTCAGGTAGTCTGCCAGCTGGACTTCCAGTTGATTACTATGCGAGCTTGGTAGAACTTGCTAACCAAGCTGGCAAGCCTGTTGTTTTGGACTGCTCTGGTACAGCACTTCAGGCGGTTCTTGAATCACCACATAAACCAACAGTCATCAAACCAAATAATGAGGAATTGTCCCAGCTTCTAGGAAGAGAAGTTTCTGAGGATTTGGATGAATTAAAAGAAGTCCTTCAAGAACCTTTGTTTGCAGGTATTGAATGGATTATCGTTTCACTTGGTGCTAACGGTGCTTTTGCCAAACATGGTAACACTTTCTACAAGGTAGATATTCCTAGAATTCAGGTGGTCAACCCTGTCGGATCTGGAGACTCTACTGTGGCAGGGATTTCTTCAGGACTTCTTCATAAAGAATCGGATGCAGAATTACTCATCAAGGCAAATGTTCTTGGTATGCTCAATGCTCAAGAAAAAATGACTGGTCATGTCAACATGTCCAACTATCAAGCTCTATATGAACAATTAATAGTAAAAGAGGTATAAAATGGCTTTAACAGAACAAAAACGTGCACGCTTAGAAAAACTTTCTGATGAAAATGGAATCATCTCAGCTCTTGCATTTGACCAACGTGGTGCTTTGAAACGCCTCATGGCTCAACACCAAACAGAAGAACCAACAGTGGCTCAAATGGAAGAACTTAAAGTCTTGGTAGCAGATGAATTGACTAAATACGCTTCATCTATGCTTCTTGACCCTGAATATGGACTTCCAGCAACTAAAGCTCTTGATGAAAAAGCTGGTCTTCTCCTTGCTTATGAAAAAACAGGTTATGACACAACAAGTACAAAACGTTTGCCAGACTGCTTGGATGTTTGGTCTGCAAAACGTATTAAAGAAGAAGGTGCAGATGCAGTTAAATTCTTGCTTTACTATGATGTAGATAGCTCAGACGAACTTAACCAAGAAAAACAAGCTTACATCGAACGTATCGGTTCTGAGTGTGTGGCTGAAGATATCCCATTCTTCCTTGAAATTCTTGCTTACGATGAAAAAATTGCTGACGCAGGTTCTGTAGAATACGCGAAAGTAAAACCACACAAAGTTATCGGTGCTATGAAAGTCTTTTCAGACCCACGCTTTAACATTGATGTCTTGAAAGTAGAAGTTCCTGTTAACATTAAATATGTTGAAGGCTTCGCTGAAGGTGAAGTGGTTTATACACGTGAAGAAGCAGCAGCCTTCTTCAAAGCTCAAGATGAAGCAACTAACTTGCCTTACATCTACTTGAGTGCTGGTGTATCAGCTAAACTTTTCCAAGATACTCTTGTATTTGCTCATGAATCAGGTGCAAACTTTAACGGAGTTCTTTGTGGCCGTGCTACATGGGCTGGATCAGTTGAAGCATACATCAAAGATGGTGAAGCAGCAGCTCGCGAATGGCTTCGCACAACTGGTTTTGAAAACATTGATGAGCTCAATAAAGTTCTTCAAACAACAGCGACTTCATGGAAAGAACGCGTGTAAGCAAGTCCTCCTAGGTTAGGAACATGAATCTAAAAAAATTTTAAAAAAGTTTTATGTAAAGGTTTACAAAATAACTTACTTGTGCTATACTTAAATCACAAGTTAATACAAGGTGAGTGTTACTAAGTAATATTAGGCATGATCACAGGTGAATTAGAAATCGGCTGATTTTCTAGTTCATTTGTGGTCATTTTTTGTACTCATATACCTTTAAGATATAAAAGGAGGTTGACATGTATCGAATTCTAAATCCAATGAATCACAATGTCTCGCTTGTCAGAAATGATAAAGGAGAAGAAGTGATTGTGATTGGTAAGGGGATTACATTTGGAAAGAAGAAAGGGGATTTGATTGCTGAACATCAGGTTGAGAAAATCTTTCGGATGAAGACCGAAGAGTCCAGGGAAAACTTTATGGCTCTCCTCAAAGATGTTCCGCTTGATTTTATCACAGTGACTTATGAAATCATTGATAAGCTATCAAAGAAATATCATTATCCGATTCAAGAGTATCTCTACGTAACCTTGACAGATCATATTTACTGTTCCTACCAAGCTCTAGCACAAGGAAGGTACAAGGATAGTAATCTGCCAGATATTTCCACTAAGTATCCTGTCGCTTTTCAAATCGCAAATGAAGCATTTGAAATTTACCGTCAGAAGTTAGCGTATCATTTTCCTGAGGACGAAATTATTCGGATTGCTTATCATTTCATCAATGCTGAGGGTGAGAATGAAGTCCAAGTAGTTGAGTCGATTGATAAGAGGAAAGAAATTCTCAGGAATGTTGAAGAAGTGCTAAAGGACTATGCAATTCAACGAACCAAAGAGAATAATCATTTCTATGATCGCTTTATGATTCATTTGAATTATTTCCTGGATTATTTAGACCGCTCTAGAGATGATAACCAATCGCTTCTGGATATGGAAGACCATATCAAACAATCCTATCCCAGAGCGTTTGAGATTGGTTCTAAGATCTATGATGTGATTACGCAACATACGGGTCTTGATTTGTATAAGAGTGAACGAGTTTATCTAGTTCTACATATCCAACGTTTATTGTCATAAAATTTATTTAAAATTATATAAGGAGAATTCTATCATGAATAGAGAAGAAGTAACATTGTTAGGTTTTGAAATCGTAGCTTATGCCGGCGATGCTCGTTCAAAACTATTGGAAGCCTTGAAAGCTGCTGAAGCTGGTGATTTTGAAAAAGCGGACGCTCTGGTAGAGGAAGCTGGTAGCTGTATTGCAGAGGCTCACCACGCGCAAACAAGTCTATTGACTAAGGAAGCTTCTGGTGAGGACTTAGCGTATAGTGTGACCATGATGCACGGTCAAGATCACTTGATGACAACTATTTTGTTAAAAGATTTGATGCACCATTTAATTGAACTGTACAAGAGAGGAGTTAAATAATGAATAAATTAATTGCATTTATTGAGAAAGGAAAACCTTTCTTTGAGAAATTATCTCGTAATATCTATCTTCGTGCTATTCGTGATGGTTTCATTGCAGGTATGCCTGTTATTCTCTTCTCAAGTATCTTTATCTTGATTGCTTTTGTACCAAACTCATGGGGCTTTAAATGGTCTGATGAAGTTGTATCCTTTCTGATGAAACCTTATAGCTATTCTATGGGTATTCTGGCTCTCTTGGTAGCTGGTACAACAGCTAAGTCATTGACCGACTCAGTAAACCGTAGCATGGAGAAAACCAATCAAATCAACTATATGTCAACATTGTTGGCAGCAATTGTTGGTTTGTTGATGTTGGCAGCTGATCCTATCGAAAATGGTCTAGCTACTGGATTCTTGGGGACAAAAGGTTTGCTTTCAGCCTTCCTTGCTGCCTTTGTTACTGTAGCCATCTATAAGGTTTGTGTTAAGAACAACGTCACTATTCGTATGCCTGACGAAGTTCCGCCAAATATCTCACAAGTCTTTAAAGATGTGATTCCATTCACTCTATCTGTTGTTTCTCTTTATGCTCTTGACTTATTAGCACGTCATTTTGTTGGTGCAAGTGTGGCAGAATCAATCGGTAAATTCTTTGCACCATTATTCTCTGCTGCTGATGGTTATCTAGGTATCACCATTATCTTTGGTGCCTTTGCCTTCTTCTGGTTTGTTGGTATCCATGGTCCATCTATCGTTGAGCCTGCTATCGCAGCTATTACATATGCAAATGCCGAAGTAAACTTGAACCTTCTCCAACAAGGTATGCACGCTGACAAGATTCTTACTTCTGGTACACAAATGTTTATCGTTACCATGGGTGGTACTGGTGCGACACTGGTTGTTCCATTCATGTTCATGTGGTTAACAAAATCAAAACGTAACCGTGCAATCGGTCGTGCTTCAGTAGTTCCAACATTCTTTGGTGTAAATGAACCAATCTTGTTTGGTGCACCACTTGTATTGAACCCAATCTTCTTCATTCCATTTATATTTGCTCCAATCGCAAACGTTTGGATCTTCAAATTCTTTATTGAAACACTTGGAATGAACTCATTTACTGCTAATCTACCATGGACAACCCCAGCTCCACTAGGTCTAGTTCTTGGTACGAACTTCCAAGTTCTATCATTCATTCTTGCTGCTCTTCTAATCGTGGTTGACGTAGTCATTTACTACCCATTCCTTAAAGTATATGATGAACAAATTCTTGAAGAAGAGCGTTCAGGTAAATCTAATGATGAATTGAAAGATAAAGTTGCTGCAAACTTCAACACTGCAAAAGCGGATGCTATTCTTGAAAAAGCGGGTGTAGAAGCAGGTCAGAATACAATTACAAAAGAAACAAATGTCTTGGTTCTTTGTGCCGGTGGAGGAACAAGTGGACTTCTTGCAAATGCTTTGAATAAGGCAGCAGCAGAGTACAATGTTCCTGTGAAAGCAGCAGCAGGTGGTTATGGTGCTCACCGTGAAATGTTACCAGAGTTTGATTTGGTTATCCTAGCCCCTCAAGTTGCTTCAAACTTTGAAGACATGAAAGCAGAAACAGATAAACTCGATATTAAACTTGCGAAAACAGAGGGAGCTCAATACATCAAATTAACTCGTGATGGAAAAGGTGCTCTTGCATTTGTACAAGCTCAATTCGATTAACGATAGGGACTGTGAAACAGTCTCCTATAGTTACGGAAATCGCTATGGCGAATTTCCTAATCGCCTTGTTAATTCGTTGGTAAAAAGATATCGTTTTTACCTCCTCATGTCACAATTCGATTAATAATAGGGACTCTGAAATAGTCTCCTATCGTTACGGAAATCGCTATGGCGAATTTCCTAATCGCCTTATTAATTCGTCGGTAAAAAGATATCGTTTTTACCTCCTCATGTCACAATTTGGTGACTCGGTACAAGAAGTGAGATGGAGAAGGATGGCTCACTGACTCCTCTCCTCTCACTTTTACTTTATTTAAATCAAGAAATAGGTGAAAAAAATGACAAAAACATTACCAAAAGACTTTATTTTTGGTGGCGCAACAGCTGCCTATCAAGCAGAAGGTGCTACACATACTGATGGTAAAGGACCAGTAGCGTGGGATAAATATCTTGAAGATAACTACTGGTACACTGCAGAACCAGCCAGTGATTTTTACAATCGATACCCAGTTGACCTCAAGTTGGCAGAAGAGTATGGTGTCAATGGTATTCGAATTTCCATTGCTTGGTCACGTATTTTCCCAACAGGCTACGGTCAAGTAAATCAAAAGGGTGTTGAGTATTATCATAATCTATTTGCAGAGTGTCACAAACGTCACGTTGAGCCCTTTGTAACTCTTCATCACTTTGACACACCAGAAGTTCTCCACTCAAATGGAGATTTCTTAAACCGTGAAAATATTGAACACTTTGTAGACTACGCGGCTTTCTGTTTTGAAGAATTTCCAGAAGTAAACTATTGGACAACCTTTAATGAAATTGGGCCAATTGGTGATGGTCAATACTTGGTTGGTAAATTCCCTCCAGGTATTCAGTACGATCTTGCCAAAGTCTTCCAATCGCACCACAATATGATGGTGTCTCATGCACGTGCGGTAAAATTGTACAAAGAGAAAGGCTATAAAGGTGAAATTGGGGTTGTTCATGCTCTGCCAACCAAGTATCCTTTAGATCCTAAAAATCCAGCAGATGTTCGTGCAGCAGAGTTGGAAGATATTATTCACAATAAATTTATCTTGGATGCAACTTATCTAGGTCGTTATTCAGCTGAAACGATCGAAGGTGTCAACCATATCTTATCAGTCAATGGTGGTAGCTTAGATCTTCGTGAAGAAGATTTCACAGCATTAGAAGCTGCAAAAGACTTGAATGACTTCCTTGGAATCAATTACTATATGAGTGACTGGATGGAAGCATTTGATGGAGAAACTGAAATTATCCATAATGGTAAGGGTGAGAAAGGAAGCTCTAAATACCAAATCAAAGGTGTTGGTCGTCGTGTAGCTCCTGACTATGTACCACGTACGGATTGGGATTGGATTATCTACCCTCAAGGTTTGTATGACCAAATCATGCGTGTGAAGAAAGATTATTCTAACTACAAGAAGATTTACATCACTGAAAATGGACTTGGTTATAAAGATGAGTTCGTCGATAATACTGTTTACGATGATGGCCGTATTGATTATGTCAAACAACACTTAGAGGTCTTATCTGATGCGATTGCTGATGGTGCAAACGTCAAAGGATACTTCATCTGGTCATTGATGGACGTCTTCTCATGGTCAAACGGTTATGAAAAACGTTACGGTCTCTTCTATGTAGATTTTGAAACTCAAGAACGTTATCCTAAGAAATCAGCTCACTGGTACAAGAAAGTTGCAGAAAGTCAGATTATAGACTAGTAGAATTAGTAATTAGATATAGAATTCTAGTGAGGTAAAAGATGTTCAAAGATTTTATCCAATCTATTTATGAAAAAGTTTATATTATCAATTTTGATAAATGTTCTCAAATACCTTGTTTGACTAATGAGGAGCTGAAAAAACTTGGGAAATGGTATGTCTGTACCGGTAAAGAATGGATTTGCCATTCAGACTATGAGCTAGAAGAATTTAAAAATATCTTTTTAAATTGTATCAGTCCTGAAGAATGGGATAATATCTCCTTTGATTCAGATTTTATGCCGTTTCAACAATCATAAAGAATCTAGGAAACTCTTTGTAAAAATCTTCATCAAAAAATGCGTCATATCAAGAAAATAAGAATCTTGATATGACGCATTTTATATTTTATCAATCCTCAGTTTTATGGTTTAGAAAGAATAATTTTTGTTTGTTTTGAAAGTTGTTCAAACGTTTCTTTGCTCAGTTTAGAATCTGAAACGATGGTATCAATATCAGAGATATTGTAGAAGGTATAGAAATCAAATTTATTGAACTTACTATGGTCAGCTAGTAAGTATTTTTTATTGGAATTATTGAGGGCGATGCGTTGAGATTCACCTTCCTCTTCACTAAAGGTTGCAATCGAATTGTCCTTAATACCATTACAGCTAACGAAGGCTTTAGAAAATTGGAGATTGGCTAGATTTTGCAAGGTTAGCGTTCCAACAAAGGCTCCAGTGATAGAGCGATAATTTCCACCAATTAAAATCAAATCTGTTAGTTTTCGTTCGTTTAGGATGAGAAAGACTGGTAAACTGTTTGTTACAACACGAATATTATCGATTGGGAGTTCACGGGCAAAAGATTCCAAGGTTGTACCTGGTCCAATAAAAATGGTTTCTCCTTCATCAATTAAATGGCCTGCAAAACGGCTGATTTCTTGTTTTTCTGCAATCTGTAAGCTTTGTTTTTCAATATTGGAACGTTCATTATTTAAAATGGAACCTGTGCGAATTTTTTCAGCTCCACCGTGCACCCGAACAAGTAAATCCTTGTCTGCTAACTCTTGCAAGTAGCGTCTAGCAGTCATATCTGATACATCCAAGCGACTCATGATTTCTTTTACAGTAATAGTTCCCTTTGTATTTACCGTTTCTAGAATATTATCTAGTTTTTCCTGCTTTAACATCGTTATCACCTCTATTTCTATTACTATTTTATCATAAAGTATTCAATCAATCAATTTAAAAAACAAAAGAAAACAAAAAACAAAAATATCATGGTTGTTTTAAACAAACCATGATGTTTTTATCACTTATAAAATAGATGACCTTAGTCCAAACCGTAGTTGTAGTCATCGTCTTGCATGGCTTCAACTTCGCCAAGAAGGTAACCATTTCCGACTTGAGAGAAGAAGTCGTGGTTAGATGTTCCTGTTGAAATACCGTTCATAACGATTGGGTTGACATCATCAGCTGAATCTGGGAAGAGTGGATCTTGTCCCAGGTTCATGAGAGCCTTGTTAGCATTGTAGCGAAGGAAGGTCTTGACTTCTTCCGTCCAGCCAACACCGTCATAGAGGCTTTCTGTGTAGCCTTCTTCATTTTCATAAAGAGTGTAGAGCAGGTCGTACATCCATTCTTTGAGTTTTTCTTGCTCTTCTTCAGGTAATTCATTGAAACCAAGTTGGAATTTGTAACCAATGTAAGTTCCGTGAACAGACTCATCACGAATAATTAATTTGATGATTTCCGCAACGTTGGCTAGCTTGTTGTTACCGAGATAGTAGAGGGGAGTGAAGAAACCAGAGTAGAAGAGGAAAGTTTCAAGGAAGACGCTGGCAACTTTCTTTTCAAGTGGGCTACCGTTTAGGTAGATTTCGTTGACAATCTCAGCCTTCTTTTGTAGGTAAGGATTGGTATTGGTCCATTCGAAAATTTCTTCAATCTCAGCCTTTGTATTCAAGGTTGAAAAGATTGATGAGTAAGATTTTGCGTGGACAGATTCCATAAATTGGATGTTATTGAAAACAGCTTCCTCATGTGGTGTACGGATGTCTGCGCGAAGGGCTTGAACCCCTGTTTCAGATTGCATAGTGTCGAGAAGGGTTAAACCACCAAAGACTTTTCCAACTAAGTCTTTTTCCTTGTTTGATAGTTTTCTCCAGTCGTCTAGGTCATTTGACAAGGGAATACGTGTATCAAGCCAGAATTGCTCCGTCAGTTTTTCCCAAGTTGATTTGTCGATGACATCTTCGATGGCATTCCAGTTAATGGCTTTGTAGTAAGTTTCCATTTGAAATCTCTTTCTGTGTTTAGTATTGCGAACTCACAATTATTTCTATTTTATCATAATTCTAGAGGAGTATCGCACAAAAAGTCGGAGGACCGACTTTTTAGTTTTTCATAGTATAGATGCTTATTCCAGTTTAGTTTAGCAGGGTGAATGAATACTTATCTGAGAAAATGTAGTTTCCTCAAGCAAAGATTAAATCACACAGCTTTCACATTGGTTAGCACCGACTTCTCCACCATCATCTGTAAAGGTACGGACGTAGTAGATAGACTTGATACCCTTGTTAAAGGCATAGTTACGAAGGATTGACAAGTCACGTGTCGTTTGTTTGTTTTCTTTCTTCCATTCGTAAAGTCCTTTTGGAATGTCACTACGCATAAAGAGTGTGAGTGAAAGTCCTTGGTCCACGTGCTCAGTTGCAGCAGCGTAGACATCAATCACCTTACGCATATCCATGTCGTAAGCAGAAGTGTAGTAAGGAATGGTTTCTGTTGACAAGCCAGCAGCAGGATAGTAGATTTTACCGATTTTCTTTTCTTGACGTTCTTCGATACGTTGCGTAATCGGGTGGATAGAAGCAGAAACATCGTTGATGTAACTGATAGAACCATTTGGAGCTACAGCAAGGCGGTTCTGGTGGTAAAGTCCATCTGCTTGAACCTTGTCGCGCAGTTCAGCCCAGTCAGCAGCACTTGGGATAAAGACATCTTTGAAAAGTTCTTTAACACGGTCTGATTTTGGAACAAATTCGCCAGTTACATACTTGTCGAAGTAGCTTCCGTTAGCATAGTCTGATTTTTCAAAGTTGTGGAAGGTAATACCACGTTCACGCGAGATATTGTTTGACTCTACCAAGGTCCAGTAGTTCATAAGCATGAAGTAGATGCTGGTGAATTCAACAGACTCAGGTGATCCATACTCAATCAGTTGTTGGGCAAGGTAGCTGTGAAGTCCCATGGCACCAAGACCAAAGGTGTGGGCTTGGCTATTTCCATGGTCAATCGTTGGTACAGCTACGATGTGTGAACTATCTGTAACGAAAGTAAGGGCACGAACCATAGCACGGATAGAACGACCAAAGTCAGGGGAAGTCATCATGTTAACCACGTTGGTTGAACCAAGGTTACATGAAACGTCCGTTCCCATTTGAAGGAATTCTTGAGCATCGTTGATCAAGCTTGGTTCTTGGACTTGAAGAATCTCAGAACACAAGTTACTCATGATAATCTTACCATCAACAGGATTTGCACGGTTAGCCGTATCAATGTTGACGACATAAGGGTAACCAGACTCTTGTTGCAATTTAGAGATTTCAGTTTCCAAATCACGCGCCTTGATTTTTGTCTTGCGGATATTTGGATTTGCGACCAATTCATCGTATTTTTCAGTGATGTCGATGTAGTTAAATGGCACACCGTATTCAAGCTCTACTGAGTATGGGCTGAAGAGATACATTTCTTCATTTTTACGAGCCAATTCGTAGAATTTATCGGGTACTACAACACCAAGTGAAAGGGTCTTTACACGAACTTTTTCATCGGCGTTTTCTTTCTTAGTTGAAAGGAAGGCGATAATATCTGGGTGGAAGACGTTGAGGTAGACAACACCAGCACCTTGACGTTGACCCAATTGGTTTGAGTAAGAGAAGCTATCTTCGAAAAGTTTCATAACTGGAACGACCCCAGAAGCTGCTCCTTCATAGCCTTTGATAGGTGCACCAGCTTCACGAAGGTTGCTGAGAGTAATTCCCACACCACCACCGATACGTGAAAGTTGAAGAGCTGAGTTGATAGAACGTCCGATAGAGTTCATATCATCAGTTACTTGGATCAGGAAACATGATACCAATTCACCACGACGAGCACGTCCAGCATTCAAGAAGGAAGGAGTAGCAGGTTGGTAGCGTTGGTGGATGATTTCATTGGCAATATCGATGGCAACAGCTTCATTGCCATCAGCGAAATAAAGGGCGTTAAAGAAGACGCGGTCTTCCATACTTTCAAGATAATATTCACCGTCGTTTGTCTTCAAGGCATATTGATTGTAAAATTTATAAGCTGCCATGAAAGACTTGAATTGGAAGTTTTGTTCTTTGATAAATTGAGACAATTCTTCCAAAAACTCTGGACGGTATTTCTTGATAAAGGCTGTTTCGATGTAGTTGTGTTCAATGAGGTATTTGATTTTATCTTTGATTGAATCAAAAACCATAGTGTTTGGAACTACATTTTCTTTAAAGAAAGCATCCAAGGCTTCCTTATCTTTATGAAGCATGATTTGTCCATTGACAGGACGGTTGATTTCGTTATTGAGACGGAAGTAAGTCACGTCCTCAAGATGTTTTAATCCCATAAAATTTCCCTTATCTAATTACAAAAGAAAGGCTTCTAAGTTAGCCCTAGAAGCAGTTTCTTCTGGATGATGTACTAAGATTATGCTAATTGTTTCAACTTTCCTGGTTGGAAACCTGAAAAGACTTCAGTTGGTGTTTGGATAACAGGAGCTGCGCTGAAACCGAGCTCTTTAACTTGATCGATGTACTCAGGTTGCTCATCAAGATTGATTTCACGATAAGCGACATTATTACTGTCCAAGAAACGTTTGGTCATCTTACATTGGACACAGTTGTTTTTAGAATAAACGGTTACCATTGTGTAACTCCTCTTTCAAAATAGATTACTTTCTTAGTATATCAGAAAATAAATTTTTGTCAATGATTTAAAACTAAATATAGTGGTCTATTTTTCTACTCAAGGTTACAAAACACAATATGTAGTGTTTGTTTTATGAAATAGTGATAATTATCCTAGAAGTAGTTTTTTGGAAAACTATATCCTGTGTTTTGTTATCTAGAATAGAAGATTTTCAGCAAGTTATCTGAAAGGAAATCGAATAAATCCCATAAAATACTTGAAAAAAATCCTAGAAGATGATATAATACCAAATTGTAAGGGTTATCACATATAACTCAAAAAAGAAAGAACAAAAGGAGAGTCAAACTATGGCTTCTAAAGATTTCCACGTAGTGGCAGAAACAGGTATTCACGCACGTCCAGCAACATTGTTGGTACAAACTGCAAGCAAATTTGCTTCAGATATCACTCTTGAGTACAAAGGTAAATCAGTTAACCTTAAATCAATCATGGGTGTTATGAGTCTTGGTGTTGGCCAAGGTGCTGACGTAACTATCTCAGCTGAAGGTGCAGATGCAGATGATGCTATCGCTGCAATCTCAGAAACAATGGAAAAAGAAGGATTGGCATAAGGAAGATGACAGAAATGCTTAAAGGAATCGCAGCATCTGACGGTGTTGCCGTTGCAAAAGCATATCTACTCGTTCAACCGGATTTGTCATTCGATACTGTTTCAGTCGAAGATACAAACGCAGAAGAGGCTCGTTTGGATGTAGCTCTTGAAGCTTCTCAAAACGAGCTTTCTCTTATCCGTGAGAAAGCTGTAGGTACGCTTGGTGAAGAAGCGGCTCAAGTTTTTGACGCTCATTTGATGGTTCTTGCTGACCCAGAATTGATTGGTCAGATTAAAGAAACAATCCGTGCTAAGAAAGTCAATGCTGAAGCAGGTCTTAAAGAAGTGACTGACATGTTCATCACGATCTTTGAAGGCATGGAAGATAACCCATACATGCAAGAACGTGCAGCGGATATCCGCGACGTGACAAAACGTGTATTGGCAAACCTTCTTGGTAAAAAATTGCCAAACCCAGCTTCTATCAATGAAGAAGTAATCGTAATTGCGCATGACTTGACACCATCTGATACAGCTCAATTGGACAAAAACTTTGTAAAAGCTTTTGTAACAAACATCGGTGGACGTACAAGCCACTCAGCTATCATGGCACGTACACTTGAAATTGCAGCTGTATTGGGAACAAATAACATCACTGAAGTAGTGAAAGACGGCGATATCCTTGCCGTTAACGGAATTACTGGTGAAGTGATTATCAACCCAACAGATGAACAAGCGGCAGAATTTAAAGCAGCTGGTGAAGCTTATGCTAAACAAAAAGCTGAATGGGCACTTTTGAAAGATGCTCAAACAGTGACTGCTGACGGTAAACACTTCGAGTTGGCAGCTAACATCGGTACTCCAAAAGACGTTGAAGGTGTTAACAACAACGGTGCAGAAGCTGTTGGACTTTACCGTACAGAGTTCTTGTACATGGATTCTCAAGACTTCCCAACAGAAGATGAGCAGTATGAAGCATACAAAGCTGTTCTTGAAGGAATGAATGGTAAACCAGTGGTTGTTCGTACAATGGATATCGGTGGAGATAAGGAACTTCCTTACTTCGATATGCCACATGAAATGAACCCATTCCTTGGATTCCGTGCCCTTCGTATCTCTATTTCTGAAACTGGAGATGCTATGTTCCGCACACAGATCCGCGCTCTTCTTCGTGCTTCTGTTCATGGTCAATTGCGTATCATGTTCCCAATGGTTGCCCTATTGAAAGAATTCCGTGCAGCTAAAGCAGTCTTTGATGAAGAAAAAGCAAACCTTCTTGCTGAAGGAGTTGCAGTTGCGGATGATATCCAAGTTGGTATCATGATTGAAATCCCTGCAGCAGCGATGCTTGCAGACCAATTTGCTAAAGAAGTTGACTTCTTCTCAATTGGTACAAACGACTTGATCCAATACACAATGGCAGCAGACCGTATGAACGAGCAAGTTTCATACCTTTACCAACCATATAACCCATCAATCCTTCGCCTGATCAACAACGTTATCAAGGCAGCTCACGCTGAAGGTAAATGGGCTGGTATGTGTGGTGAGATGGCTGGCGATCAAAAAGCTGTTCCACTTCTTGTCGGAATGGGCTTGGATGAGTTCTCTATGTCAGCCACATCGGTCCTTCGTACACGTAGCTTGATGAAGAAATTGGACACTGCTAAGATGGAGGAGTACGCTAATCGTGCCCTTACAGAGTGTTCAACAATGGAAGAAGTTCTTGAACTTCAAAAAGAATACGTTAACTTCGATTAATGTCATTAACCTTGTAACTTAGTTGCAAGGTTTTTTGATACATTCGGGAATAGTATAGTCTTGTGAAGTCCACTTTTCAATGATGAAGAGGCATGATATAATAGGAGAAACAAATAGAATAAGAGAGAAATCATGTCTAAAGAAATTGATATTGAGTATTACCACCAGCTAGCCTTGCAAAAGCAGAAGGAGCATCGAAAAGTTTTAGCAAATTTAAAGAAAAAGCCACCTAAGAACTTGGATAAAATTGTCCAGCAGATTCATCAAGAAGTCTTTGCAGAGATTGATTGTACCGCCTGTGCTAACTGTTGCAAGACATTGGGACCTGACTTCAAGGAAGCAGACATCACTCGTATTGCTAAGTACTTTAAGATGAAATTACCAGCTTTTGAAGCGGAGTTTCTGCAGGTAGATGAAGATGGTGATAAGGTTTTTAAATCCATGCCTTGTCCCTTTCTAGGAGGAGATAATCTCTGTTCCATCTATGAAGTTCGTCCAAAGGCCTGTCGAGAATTTCCCCATACGGACCGTAAAAAAATTCATCAAATCAATCATTTAACGATTAAGAATACTTTGACCTGTCCAGCAGCCTATCTCTTTGTTGAAAAGTTAAAAGAAAAAATCGAATGAAGGAATCTTTATTCAATTTTTTATGTACTTTATGATGTAATATCAAATAATTATTCTCCTTCCCCAAATAACATGTAATATTGTTAAACTTATTAAATGATTGTTTGTGAATTAAGCGTTTATATGGTATAATGTTTGTAGAAATGTTATTAATATATGGGATTTTGCTAATGCATGATTCCTTCCATTTAAGGGGAAAAACTGTATGAAAAAACTTACTAAGTTTGGCATCATTACAATGTCTGTCTTTGCTCTAAATTTAGTTTCTCAGTCAGTAGTTCAAGCTGAAGGAACTAATAGCGAACCAGCAAATGTTTCAGAGACACTAGGTATTACTAATTCAACTGATGCTGAGAACACTTCTTCAGTAGACAATAGGGTTGCACCAGACCCTACTAGTGACACCTCACGAAAATCAGACGAACCAGATGGTAGCAATATCATTGATGAAGGCGGTTACGTCAATGTTGAAGGGCTTCCAGCACATTTTAGTGAAGATGGTAAAAGTGTCGTCTACAATTACACCGTAGCCTTTAAAGGAATGCACTCAAGTACTCATGGCGAAACAGTCGAAGGCGTTCGTGTTCGTATACCAGAAATAGTTGGTTCTAAAGTTGATTTCACTTTGATCGGAACACGTGATGCTAATGAAAATCCTGTAGATGTCAATGTTCCTATGAAAGAGTTTTCGTATAATAAAGATATGGAATCAACTGATGGAAAGGAGATTGTTCCAACTGCAGAAGAACTAGCGGCTGGTAAGAAACCTTCCATTGTTAATATGAATGATTATTATGACAGTGAACGTGAATCTTTCAATGATAAAGTTAATATATATGCTGTTAGTTCACAAACATTGAGATCAACTGCTTTTCGTGTATCTGTGACCGTACCCTTGGAGGAAGCTAAGAAGATCAAGTACTTACCAATTGACGCTAGATTTGGTTGGAAATGTTCTTCTGAAAGTAGGCTTGGTTCATATGAAGAAGGTTGCCAAATTCTAGAAGATTATCCTCAAACTCGCCCATATTATAAAGACAGTAATGGAAAAAATACTTATGGTGCTCTAGCTAATCCAAGCTTAGTAGATGATACTTATGTTCAGAATGATCATCTAATTAGGTCAGTTTCAAACCAAAATACTTATATCACACCAAATAACGGTGACTGGAAAACTATTCCTCATGATGTTAATATTAATCCTGAGACCTTCTTTAATTATGTTAAAATTTTTAACTCGAAATACAATCCTTCTGTTAAATATTATGCTTCAGAATTTGAAGATATGGCTGATCAGGATGTTTCTACGCTTCATTATGGAGATGTAGTGGTAGACTATGTGATTAAAGGAACAAATCAATCTATTAAGGAGACTTATAAAGACACACCATTAACTTCTATTTATGGATCTGACGGAAATCTTGTGACTTATAATGCTGCTGAAAACGCAGATGAGCGTCCGTCTTCTATCACTGTAGATGGTAAAAAATACAATCTAGTTGGTGTTTCTTCAACATCTGCACCTGAAACAGGTCAGTTAAAAGAAGGTACAACTCATGTTATCTATGAGTATGAGAAAGAACCAGATCCAAAACCAACACCAGATCCAGAGCCAACTCCGGATCCAAAACCAACTCCGGATCCAAAACCAACTCCGGATCCAAAACCAACTCCGGATCCAAAACCAAGTCCGGATCCAAAACCAACACCAGATCCAGAGCCAACACCAAATCCAGAGCCAACTCCGGATCCAAAACCAATACCGAATCCAGAGCCAGCTCCAAAACCTGTTCAACCAGAAAATGTTCAATCTACTGAGCAAAAATCAGATCCAGAAAAAGCTCAGTTACCAAATACAGGAACTTCTGATTCGCCATTAACTATGAATCTTCTTGCTATTTTAGCTGGAATCTTTGGTATTTCACTTTTCAAAAAAAGTAAAAAATCAGAGAACTAAGTAAATAGTTTTAAAAAAAGTCATCCAAATTGGATGGCTTTTTAGTGTAGTCCCCTATATTTCTATAGTCTACTCACTATTTTCTTTTTAGCATTTAGCCGTATCTACGAGTCCTTTAGTTTTGGGGAGAGCTCCCTTCATATGCACTATCTCTTTGTGGTTCCTCTAGTAGGGGGTATCATTCTGGTATTATTGTTGAAAACCATCCCAAACTTAGGGCGACTCAGTCTAAACTTGTGGAACTCGGCAGTTGCAGTACTAACAGCAGGAATGCTCTTTCGTGGAATCGTCCACCTATCAGGTCGTTCAACGACACTAGATCAACCCTACTGGTATGTTGGTCTAGCCTTTACTATTTTGGCTATAGCATCGCTTTCCCTTCAGAAGAGGAACAGTAAGAAATTAGTTTAAAAATGAAGAAACTGGTTGTTGAGGAACAGCCAGTTTTTTGATAGAAGAATTGTAAGGTATAGATGGACTATTTGAAATGGCAAGAATGAGTTCTTTTAAACGTAAGATAAAAGCAAAAGGCTATCAAGTGATGTAGCCCTTTTGAGTTATACAAGCAAATTACCATGCAAAAGCTGTCGTTGTAGCATTGAGGGCTTCTAGCCATTGCTTATTTTTTACAGGGCAAAGAGTTACGGATATACCTGCCATATCTAGACTGGTCATAAATGTTCCTGATTTTATAAAGGTAATAGTGACTCCTTCAATTTCTAAGAGTTGAAGGAGATCATTGACAAATATGCCCATTTCTAGGTTGGTACTAGTACCTAGATTATTTATAAGTAATATGAATTGATCTCCTTTTTTCCAATGATAGTGCAATCTTAATTTACTTATAATTTCATTTGCAAGAATTTCCGATGATTGGAATGGGACGATACGATAGCCTTCTTCTCCATGTATCCCAATACCATAAGAAATATTTCCTTCTTCTAAGTTAAATAGTGGACGGGTGGCTTGGGGGAGACTAGCAGATTTCGTTGCAAAGCCAATTGTTGCGATTTCGGGAGCAAGCTGATGACCTAAATCGGTTAGTTGTTCTATGTCGGCACCATTTTGAGATGCAAATCCTAGGATTTTATGAAGTAAGATTGTCCCTGCAAGCCCTCTTCCTCTAATTTGAAATCTATTGTGAGGTTCAATAGAAATATCGTCGTGTGCTAGACTATAGCCGACCTTAATTCCTTCTTGTCTAGCAGTATTAATGGCCCAGCTAAATTCTTTGATGTCTGCTTCGAAATTTTTTACAATGATGAAGACACCGTGACCATTGTTTAAAAAACGAATGGACTCTAAGATTTCAGTTCTTGTAGGAGGAGTAAATAATTGGCCATAGATAGCAGCGGTAAGCATTCCTTCTCCCACATATCCAATATGCGCAGGTTCGTGACCGGAACCTCCACCCGACAATATTGGAACCTGATGAGGATTGCGATTTTTTTGATAGACTAATGGTAAGGTAGGGTGTTTTTCTAATTCAGGATGACTGCTGACAGTTGCCGAAATGTAACTTGAAATAATTTTCTGTTTATGATTTGAAATAAATGTCATTGTGGTCTCTTTCCAATAATTGTCATGATTAGAAAGTCTGGTTGTGGAACTGGACTTTTTTTATTGACGTAAGCCTTCACGATTTCTGCTAGAGCATGTGAATGATAGTCTAACAAAAAACAAGTATAAGCAGATGAATCGATATCAATCTGACCGTATTCTCTTAAAATTTTTGATACAAGCAAGCGACAGTAGCTGATAAAGTGGTCATAAAAGTTATTTTGTCCTTGAATATCAAAAAGTTGAATATAAAAGTCACGCTCTTGTTCGAAATAAAAAAATAATTCTTGTAATAGTTTTTGGCCTGAAATGAAGTCCAAGTTATTGGTGATATACTCGGTTAAGTCATTTTCAAATATCCAGTCTAGCAGTTCATATTTGTCAAGAAAGTGATTATAAAAGGTCTGTCTACGAATGCCAGCTGATTCCATGATATCTACAATGGAGATTTTGTCAAATTCTCTAGTAGCTAATAGGTCTCTAAATGCCTTGGCAATCCGTTTTTTTGTAATAAGTGATGATGCCATAGGAAGCCTTTCTTTTACTTACTTCATTTTACCAAAAAAATGTTTTAAACGGGTTTAAAAGGGGACAAATAATAGAATCTGTCCCTTATCATCCAGCAATAAAAAATATATAATGAAAGCGAAAACAAAGGTACATACCGAAAGGAGTTTCTCATGAAAAAAATTATAAATAAACCGACACAAGTTGTTGATGAAATGTTGCAAGGATTGTCATTCATGCATGATGACTTGGTTCAACGCTTAGATGGTTTTGATGTCATCGTTAGAAAGGCAGAAAAGACAGGAAAAGTTGGTCTCATTTCAGGTGGAGGTTCAGGGCATGAACCAAGTCATGCTGGATTTGTAGGAGATGGAATGTTGTCTGCTGCCATTTGTGGAGCAGTCTTCACTTCACCTACTCCGGACCAAATTTTAGAAGCCATTAAGGCGGCTGATGAAGGTGCTGGAGTTTTCATGGTCATCAAGAACTATTCTGGGGACATTATGAACTTTGAAATTGCACAAGAACTTGCTGAAATGGAAGGCATTGATGTAGCAAGCGTTGTGGTTGATGATGATATCGCTGTTGAAAATAGTCTCTATACCCAAGGGCGTCGAGGTGTTGCAGGTACTATATTAGTCCATAAAATTTTGGGTGCTGCAGCTCGTTCTGGTAAATCATTATCTGAAATGAAGGACTTGGCCGATAAACTTGTCTTAGAAATTAAAACAATTGGGCTGGCCTTGTCTGGAGCAACTGTTCCAGAAGTTGGGAAACCAGGTTTTGTTCTAGAAGATGATGAATTTGAATATGGAGTTGGTATCCACGGTGAGCCAGGATATAAAAAAGAGAAAATGCAACCTTCAGCACAATTGGCCTCAGAATTGGTTGAAAAACTATCTGAAGGTTTCCAGCTTAAGGCTGGTGAACGCTATGGTCTTCTCATCAATGGTTTAGGAAGCACTCCTCTTATGGAACAATACGTATTTGCAAATGATGTGGCTAAATTACTCCATGAAAAAGGTGTTGAGTTGGCATTTAAGAAAATTGGAAACTATATGACCTCAATTGATATGGCTGGCTTGTCATTAACATTGATTCGATTGGCAGATGATGAGTGGTTGGATGCTCTAAATGCACCTGTTACTACACCAGCTTGGTAAAACTCAAGGAGGAAATGTCAAATGAATGCTGAACAAGCTCTTGAATGGATGAAGCTTTTTAATGAAAAGGTTCAAGAACAGAAAGATTACCTTAGTGAGCTAGACACCCCTATAGGAGATGGAGACCACGGTGGAAATATGGCGCGTGGCATGGCTGCAGTTATGGAAAACTTAGAAGGAAAGCAATTTGAGACCAGCAGTGATGTGTTTAAGCTTGTCTCAATGCAACTACTGAGTAAGGTAGGCGGTGCTTCTGGTCCCTTGTATGGCTCTGCTTTTATGGGCATGGCCAAGGCTGATTCTAATTCGAAAATAGAGGAAATCTTACAAAGCGGTTTGGATATGATTGTCAAACGTGGGAAAGCAGAAGTTGGAGAAAAGACAATGGTTGATGTTTGGACTCCTGTTATTGCTGCCTTGTCTGCTGGTCAATTGACTCAAGAGGTTATTGATCAGGTAGTGAATGCTACCAAAGATTTACTTGCAACTAAAGGAAGGGCATCTTATGTAGGAGAACGTTCTCTTGGACATATTGATCCTGGATCATTCTCATCAGGATTACTCTTTACTTCTCTTTTAGAAACTGGGGTGGTTTAATGGGAAGTATTGGTCTTGTTATCGTTTCACATTCCAAACACATTGCACAAGGTGTTGTTGAACTGATTAGTGAAGTAGCTAAAGATGTTCCGATTACTTATGTAGGAGGAACCGAAGATGGAGGAATTGGAACGAGTTTTGATCAAGTAGATAGGGTTGTTTCCGAAAATCCAGCAGATACTTTATTAGCTTTTTTTGACCTAGGTTCTGCTAAAATGAACTTAGAAATGGTGGCTGATTTCAGTGATAAAAGTATCATGATCAATAGGGTTCCAATTGTAGAAGGTGCCTATACTGCAGCAGCTCTTCTTCAGGCTGGTGCAGAACTGTCAGTTATTCAAACACAGTTGGCGGAGCTTGAAATCAATAAATAAGGAATCTTACTATAACTCTTTTTATAGGTGGGCTATTGATTATCTCAACTATCAAATTTTAAGTAAATAATTTCAAAATCAGAAAGGGATTGCTTTGGGCAGTTCCTTTTTAATGTAAAAGGAGTGGAATCATAGCGTTTCTAAATTGTTAATACTCTTCGAAAATCAAATTCAAACCACGTCAACGTCGCCTTGCCGTACTCAAGTACAGCCTGCGGCTAGTTTCCTAGTTTGCTCTTTGATTTTCATTGAGTATAATAATTCAAAACTGATTGTGATGGGACTATTCTAGCTTTAGAATCCTTCAAAAATTAAAATTTAAGGCAATCAATTACTTAGAAGAGTGCGAAAACATTTAATTTATAGGAATTCTAAGTCTAGAATTACATGGATATTTATGAAGTTAGGATATTCGATAGTTAGGATTGTTCTATTCTGAAAGATTTGAGCTGTCAATCTTCTAGAATAGTAGTTTGCCAATGAATTTTGTTGAAAGATTCCTTGTTTTATGGTAGTCTAAAGTAAAAGAAAGCCTTATCATTATATTTGTATCTTTAATCTGACTTGGTTTAGGTCTAGAAAAGGGATAGATATTTGGGGGTTTCAAATAATAATAATATTTTCACTTGCAAAAAATGTATTTCAACTTTACCTAATGTAGAAGAAGGAAATATCATAAAATGCTTATGACTTGTTTGAAAGAGAATGTAAACTAAAAATGGATTCCCTTTAAATATTAGGAGTAGGTAGATGAGTAATCTAGAGTCAATTCGTAAAGCGCATATCATCGTGTGGGGTGCCTATCTATTTTTATCATTAAGGGCGCCGCTAATTAGCAGCACAGAGTATTTCGTGCTTATTTTTTTAGCGTTTCTCTATTCAATAGTATCGCTACCTATATACTCTGTGAAGAATAAAATAGTATCTATTTGTTTGGCTATAAATTCGATTCTGTTAATGAGTTTTCCAATTTTAATCAATAAATATTTCCCAGGAAAGGTTTCTACTTATATCGTATTAATAAGTATTTTTATCCTGGAGTTCTTAATCTTTAATAAAATTGGTAGAGATTTTGATACTAGATTAGCTAGCGAGTATAGGAAAATCAGTCAGTTTAAAAGTAAGATGTCTCAATCTCTTTGGATAAAATATTTAGAGATTTCTAGTTTTATATTAACTATATTTCCATTTATTCTTCATGGTACAGTTGCTAATCGTGTATTTGCTCTTATCTTTTTGATAAAAATTTGTGTAGATACTACGATAAAGGTTCTATTAAATAGAATCTTTAAGAAAAGTAAGGTAATGAAAAGGAGGATATTTTCTCTTTTCACACTAGATTTGATGATTTATATATTTTTAGGTTATGTTTTAGTAATGCAAAAAGACGGATATCTGTTTTCAATTCTACTAATTTTTTCTAATTTCTCACTTCCCTTTATCAGAGAAAAAGAGTATGAACTATTTAAAAATAAGAAATGAGATAGATATGGTTAAATCTTATTTCTCTTTAAAATCAAATCAGGTAGAGAAAGGATATCTTATCTAGGTAACAAAGTGCTTTAAACGCAGTCGACGATTACTTATTGGAGAACTATCCTAACCATGCAACGTTAAAGAGGAGAAATCTTATGAAACTCGTATCACCAAATAATTATGCTGCTATTGAGTAAGAAGAGATGAGGTGTCTTGATGGGAGATTATCTCTACATAAAGACGGGGAATGTTACAGTAAACGTAGCTACTGCTTATTTTATGGGGAATTAAATATGTTTAAACTAAGTGATAAAGTCAGAGTGGTCTTTGCTCTTTTAGGAGTAAGTTCCCTATTGGTTAGTATGTATCTTATACCTTTTATTAAAACTGAGAATAAATTTTGGGAAATACTTTTATTTATATTAGGTGTATTGCTAATTGGAATTACGTTACTAAGTCATAAAAAAATTAAATTTTGGAAATAGCGTTAGTGAGAAGGACAGGATAATAGTATTATGATGGTTGTTTTAATTTTGATGGTTGTGGTATATCTGTATTATGTAATTACAGAGTATTTTCAGAATAGTTATATTGACTGTATACTATTTCTAACATTGCTGATTTCTCATTTGATATGGGATTACTATTTTTTGCCCATTGAAGTTTTAGTGGCATTAAGTGGAGTAAATTTGCTGTCAAGATTTTTCAAAAAAAAGAGAAGTCAATAGAGTTGTTAGTAGCTTGTTAGTGGATTATAAAGATGAAAGGTAAAATGGGGATATTTAAAATGAAACATTTTTTTGCAGGAATTGGTGAGATAAGATTTAGTAATTATCTATTGTCTCTATGTGTAGGACTAGCCCCTCTTTTTCATATCTATGTAATAGGCTCTGAAATGAGTTTTGTGAAAATAGTATTATCTATTTTGGGAGTCATATTTGTATGTATTTTAACTATTGCTCGAATTTATAGAAGATTTTTCTATAATAAAAATAAACTTGACTAGAATAGTATGGATTAGTTAATCAATTGGAACGATTATTCTTTGTGATACTATACCACTTTTAAGTTTTTACATTAAACAGCTGGCTGAAGTGAAAGTTGTTTATCTTAGAAAGGAAAACACCAAATTGTCCTACAAATTTCTACTCTTCGACCTCGACCACACCTTGCTTGATTTTGATGCTGCTGAGGATGTGGCTTTAACGCAACTTCTAAAAGAAGAAGGGGTTGCAGATATTCAGGCTTATAAAGACTATTATGTTCCTATGAACAAGGCTCTCTGGAAGGACTTGGAGCAAAAGAAAATCAGTAAACAAGAGCTGGTTAACACGCGCTTTTCTTGTTTATTTGCTCATTTTGGAGAGGAAAAAGACGGTAGTTTTCTAGCCCAGCGTTACCAATTTTACCTCGCCCAACAGGGGCAAACTTTTTCAGGTGCTCATGAACTTTTAGATAGCCTCATCGAGCGTGATTATGACTTGTATGCTGCGACAAATGGAATAACTGCCATTCAGACAGGGCGTTTAGCTCAATCTGGTCTAGCACCTTATTTCAATCAAGTCTTTATCTCTGAACAGTTGCAAACACAAAAGCCTGATGCCCTCTTTTATGAAAAAATGGGGCAGCAGATTGTAGGTTTTAGCAAAGAAAAGACGCTGATGATTGGAGATTCCCTAACTGCCGACATTCAAGGTGGTAATAATGCGGGGATTGACACTATCTGGTACAACCCTCATCACCTCGAAAATCACACACAAGCCCAACCGACTTACGAAGTCCATTCTTACCAAGACTTGCTGGATTGTTTAGATAAACTGTAAAAAGTGGTTTCCATAGCCACTTTTTGCTATAATAGAGGCAGTAAAAACGAAGGAGTTGGCTATGGAACACTCGTCTTGGCATGCTTTGATTAAGGCACAATTACCTGAGGGTTATTTTGGGAAAATCAATCAGTTTATGGAGCAGGTTTATGGTCAGGGGACTGTTTATCCACCCAAGGAAAAGGTTTTTCAGGCTCTCTTGACCACACCCCTAGAAAACGTTAAGGTGGTGATTCTGGGACAGGATCCCTATCACGGGCCAGGTCAAGCGCAGGGCTTGAGTTTTTCTGTACCGAACTCTATCCCAGCTCCACCATCCTTGCAAAATATCTTGAAAGAATTGTCAGATGATATCGGGGTTAAGAAATCTCATGATTTGACAGCTTGGGCTGAGCAAGGAGTCTTGCTTCTTAATGCTTGTTTGACAGTTCCTGCTGGACAGGCCAATGGTCATGCTGGTCAGATATGGGAGCCTTTTACGGATGCTGTGATTCAGGTGGTCAATCATCTAGATAGACCAGTCGTTTTTGTACTCTGGGGAGCTTATGCACGTAAGAAGAAGGCCTTAGTTACCAATCCTCATCACTTGATTATCGAATCAGCCCATCCTAGTCCTTTGTCAGTTTATAGAGGATTTTGGGGTTCCAAGCCTTTTTCCAAGGCCAATGCATTCTTAAAAGAAACAGGACAAGAGCCAATCGATTGGCTTAGATAAGGAGAAAATATGCCTCAGTTAGCGACGATTTGCTACATTGATAACGGGAAAGAATTGCTCATGCTCCATCGTAATAAGAAGCCAAATGATGTTCATGAAGGGAAATGGATTGGTGTGGGTGGTAAGCTAGAGAGAGGAGAGACCCCTCAGGAATGCGCGGCGCGTGAAATCCTCGAAGAGACGGGACTGAAAGCCAAGCCAGTTCTAAAAGGTGTTATCACTTTTCCTGAATTTACGCCAGATTTAGACTGGTACACCTATGTTTTTAAGGTGACGGAGTTCGAGGGTGACTTGATTGACTGCAACGAGGGAACGCTAGAATGGGTTCCCTATGATGAGGTTTTGAGCAAGCCAACTTGGGAAGGTGACCATACCTTTGTTGAGTGGCTTTTAGAGGATAAACCCTTCTTTTCAGCCAAGTTTGTTTATGATGGGGATAAATTGTTGGATACCCAAGTCGATTTCTATGAATAAAGGAGAAAGCAGATGCTACTAATTAAAAATGGTCGTGTAATGGATCCCAAGTCTGATTTGGATCAAGTGTGTGATGTCTTAGTTCAAGATGGGAAAATTATCAAAATTGCGCCTGAGATTAAAGAAGAAGGAGCAGAGATAATTGATGCTACTGGTCTTGTAGTTGCTCCTGGCTTGGTCGATATTCATGTTCATTTCCGTGAACCTGGTCAAACACACAAGGAAGACATCCATACTGGGGCACTAGCAGCTGCGGCAGGTGGTTTTACAACTGTTGTCATGATGGCTAATACTAGTCCAACCATCTCGGATGTAGAGACCTTGCAAGAAGTTCTCCATTCAGCTGCCAAAGAGAAGATTAATGTTAAGACGGTTGCGACCATTACTAAGAACTTTAATGGCCAAGACTTGACTGACTTCAAGGCACTCTTAGAAGCTGGTGCGGTTGGTTTTTCTGATGACGGTATTCCGCTTGAAAGTAGTAAAGTTGTCAAGGAAGCCATGGAGGAAGCCAAAAAGCTTAATACCTTTATTAGTCTCCATGAGGAAGATCCAGGTTTGAATGGGATTCTTGGCTTTAATGAAAATATCGCTAAAGAACATTTCCATATCTGCGGTGCTACTGGGGTGGCTGAGTATGCTATGATGGCGCGTGATGTCATGATTGCCTATGCAACCAAGGCCCATGTTCACATCCAGCATTTGTCTAAGGAAGAAAGTGTTAAAGTAGTTGAGTTTGCTCAGGGGCTAGGTGCGCAGGTCACAGCAGAAGTAGCACCACAGCATTTTTCTAAGACCGAAGCGCTCCTTTTGACACAAGGAAGCAATGCTAAGATGAATCCGCCACTTCGTTTGGAATCAGACCGTCGTGCCGTTATCGAAGGTCTCAAGTCAGGTGTTATCACAGTTATCGCGACAGACCACGCGCCTCACCATGCGGATGAAAAAAATGTCGAGGATATTACCAAAGCGCCATCTGGTATGACAGGTTTGGAAACATCCCTATCTCTTGGCTTGACCTATTTGGTCGAAGCTGGTGAGTTAAGCTTGATGGAATTACTTGAAAAAATGACATACAACCCATCCAAGCTTTACAACTTTGAAGCAGGTTACTTGGCTGAGAATGGCCCAGCAGATATCACTATTTTTGATGCTAAGGCTGACCGCCTTGTGGACTCCCATTTTGCTTCAAAAGCAGCTAATTCACCATTCATCGGTGAAACCTTAAAAGGGCAGGTTAAATATACCATCTGTAAGGGACAAATTGTCTATCAAAACTAGGTAGGAGTCTGCTCTGTAAACAAAAAGAATAGAGAGCCTATATGTACCAAACCCATCATTTTAAAGACAAGTTTATCTTATTTTTAAAGATATTTTTCCCTATCCTGATTTATCAATTTGCCAATTATTCTGCATCCTTTGTTGATACGACTATGACAGGTCAATACAATACCATGGACTTGGCTGGTGTATCTATGGCAACTAGTATTTGGAATCCCTTCTTTACATTCCTAACAGGTATTGTGTCAGCCTTGGTGCCCATCATTGGTCACCATCTTGGGCGAGGCAAAAAGGAAGAGGTTGCGTCTGATTTTTACCAGTTCATCTATCTGGCCTTGGGTCTATCTGTGTTCTTGCTGGGGATGGTACTTTTCTTGGCACCACCAATCTTGAATCATATTGGCTTAGAAGCACCGGTGGCGGCAGTAGCGATTCGCTATCTTTGGCTTTTATCTATCGGGATTATCCCCTTGTTGCTCTTTAGTGTCATTCGTTCCTTGCTGGATGCACTGGGATTGACCAAACTGTCCATGTACCTCATGCTTTTGTTACTTCCTCTCAATAGTGGATTTAACTATCTCTTGATTTACGGGGCCTTTGGTGTTCCAGAACTGGGAGGTGCTGGTGCTGGTTTAGGAACATCCTTGGCCTACTGGGTCTTGATGGGGATTTCTGTTTTGGTTCTATTTAAACAGGAGAAGCTCAAAGCCTTGCATTTTGAGAAACGCATTCCGCTTAATATGGATAAAATCAAGGAAGGAGTTCGCTTAGGTCTGCCTATTGGGGGAACTGTCTTTGCGGAAGTGGCTATCTTTTCCGTGGTTGGCTTGATTATGGCTAAGTTCTCGTCCTTGATTATTGCTAGTCACCAGTCAGCTATGAACTTTTCAAGTCTTATGTACGCCTTTCCTATGAGTATCTCATCGGCTATGGCTATTGTTGTTTCCTATGAAGTGGGAGCCAAGCGATTTGATGATGCGAAAACCTATATTGGTCTAGGAAGATGGACAGCACTTATTTTTGCAGGCTTCACCTTATCTTTCCTTTACATTTTTCGAGGAAATGTGGCTAGTCTTTATGGTAACGACTCAGAATTTATCGATTTGACAGCGCGTTTTTTGACTTATAGTCTTTTCTTCCAGTTAGCAGATACATTTGCGGCACCTCTTCAGGGAATTTTGCGGGGTTATAAGGATACAGTTATTCCTTTTTACCTTGGTTTGGTTGGCTATTGGGGCGTAGCAATCCCAGTGGCTATGCTATTTGATTCTCTAACAGATTTTGGAGCTTATTCTTACTGGATCGGCTTGATTATTAGTCTAATTGTGAGTGGGGTTCTCTACCGTTGGCGTTTAACTGTGATTATGAAGAGATTTGAATCCAGAAAGCTTGATTTTTAGAATTCCTGCAAGCAAAAATATCCTTCCTTATCTGCATTATTTTTGCTATGGTTAAATTAGTAGTAGGCAAATGAGAATTTCAAAAATATAGAAACAATTGATATTCCACGCTACTTTACTGGTATCCGATATAAAGAAAAAGAAGTTGCTTATTTTTAGCTGCCTCTTTTCTTGACATATATTTTACATAAGTTATATTACGTAAAATCATAAACTATCCAAGGCATTTTTTTGTTCATCATTGACGATATGGGTATAGAGGTCAGTGACTTGTGTGCTGGCATGTCCTAGCTGGTGACTGACCAAAACTTGCGATTTAGTGGCATCATAGAGCCTAGTTGCTAGGGTATGTCGTAGTTTATGAGGTGTTACACGGACTTTGAAGTCCTCAGAATACTTAGCAACCATTTTTTCAACGCTGGAAGCATCGATACGATTTGGAACACCTCTATACAAGGTTAGAAAGAGGGCTGTATCTGTTTTTTCCGTCTTATAGCGTTGATTTCGAATGGCTAGATAATTTTCTAAATAAGGTTTTGCAAAGGCAGCGACATTGACAGAGTCACGTTTCCCCCCTTTTCGAGTGACATCGATAACCATCATTTTTAGATTGAGATCTCTTAGATCTAAATTAACTGCTTCAGACAAGCGAACACCAGACGCCAAGAGAAGGGCGATAATGGCCAAATCACGTTCTTTATTTTTATTAAATGAAGATAGGGCGCGATTTGAAAGTTGTTGTGGATACTCTTGGTCAATATAAGTTAGAAAACTTTCTGTTTCATCACCTAAAAAAAGTTTTTGCTTGATGTTTTCAGCTCTGGCAGCAAGTGTTTCTTTCTTTTTCTTTGTTGAAACTTTCTTCATTACATTACGATAAAAATAAGGCTCTCCCTGATCGTTTTCAACCTCCTCGGTCAGATATTTGTAAAGACTAGAAAGTGCTGACAAAGTCCGATTGATGGTTGTCTGAGAAACTCCTTGCTTGGTTGTATTAGCATTCAGCAAAGGACGTTCACGTAGGTAAAGGATAAAGGATTCCATGTCTTTCTTAGACATATTTTCCAAGACAGATAAAGAAATATCAGATATTTTATCGGCATTTGAGATACCAGACTCTAAAACCCAGCTGAAAAATCGATCATATTCCTTGAGGTATTCGTACAAGGTTGTAAAACTGTAAGGAACAGCAAGCTTAGATTGGTAGTATTCAAGAACATACCAGGGCATGATTTGTTTTAGTTTGTCGATTCGTTCCAGTAAAATCTCACGTTTCATGTATTTCTCCATAAATAAGTCTACTAGTAGTATAGCATAGACTTATTTATTTTTCAAGAAAATTATAGTTTTTCGGAAAGATGTAGCAAGAAACTTAAAACAGTAGTCCAACTTTTTTATAAAAGTTTTAATAACCAAAACATAACTAAAAATTTTTTTCGTTCAAAATTGCCTAAAATGTACCTTATCAAAGTAAAAACTGGAATTTTTTCAAATGTACACTGTAACAAAAGTGAAATTCAAAACCTTATTAAATCAATGTTTTTAGGCTTGCAAGGGGTTTAAAAGGGGCTGATTTTGTACATTACGCATCTAAGCTACTGAATCAAAAAATGTACTTTATCTTGCCTTAAAATAAAGTACATTTCAATTATAAAGTACATTTTTCAAAGAGTGTACATTACGTCTTAAACTCAGTCGCATCAAAGGTTTATCCACTGTCTAAGGAAAAGTACAAAAATTTCCAGTTTTCAAAACTTCCACTTAAAATGTACACTATTAGAGTGAGGACTGAAATTTCTTCATTTGTATATTTTGATAGAAATGATTCTGTATGTGAAAAAGAAAAAACATTCCACTAACACTGAAAATGTAGATATTGCATCTATACTCTATAACTACAAAAAAGTCTCAATATTAT
>NZ_JBKOTR010000012.1:0-51148 GCF_049738015.1 Streptococcus sp. CL5.50 | reverse complement strand
ATATATTTTGGAAGGGTAGCGAAGAGGCTAAACGCGGCGGACTGTAAATCCGCTCCTTCGGGTTCGGGGGTTCGAATCCCTCCCCTTCCATTTTACGGGCATAGTTTAAAGGTAGAACTAAGGTCTCCAAAACCTTCAGTGTGGGTTCAATTCCTACTGCCCGTGTTAATAGAATTATGGCGGGTGTGGTGAAGTGGTTAACACACCAGATTGTGGCTCTGGCATGCGTGGGTTCGATCCCCATCACTCGCCTATTTTATATTATTGGGGTATAGCCAAGCGGTAAGGCAAGGGACTTTGACTCCCTCATGCGTTGGTTCGAATCCAGCTACCCCAGTTACTATTTGCCGGCGTGGCGGAATTGGCAGACGCGCTGGACTCAAAATCCAGTGTCCGCAAGGACGTGCCGGTTCGACCCCGGCCGCCGGTATAGTATTAAAGACAAGGTTTTCGGACCTTGTCTTTTTCTTTTATTTGTTGAATTTGTAACGCTGAGTTACTTAAAATTACTAGTTTTATAACAAATCATCTAATTTATCCGCTAATTTTTGTTGCTTGCTTGGATACAAATGAGAGTATGTATCTATTGTTGTAGTTATAGAAGCATGTCCTAATCTTTCTTTTACGACAAGATAATCTTCTCCTTGGTTTATTAGTAGGGAAGCATGTGAATGCCTGAAGTCATGAATTCTTATTTTTTTAAAGAACTATCTCTTTGTAATATTTTTTTATATTGTTTTTCGATTGAATCCTTAGTTATCGTAATCGGGCTATTTTGAAATATCTGTAGATCATCTAGGTTGGTTGTAAATTCTTTTAATCTTTCATGCTGTGTTTGCCTCCATTCTTCTAGTGTCTCCACTAGTTTGGTGTTCATGATGATTCTTCGGGTTCCAGCTTTTGTCTTTGTACTACTAATGTGTTCTTCACCTTTTTTAACGTATATTGATTTACTTACATGGATTGTATTTGTAGAAAACTCTATGTCCTTCCACGTTAGAGCAAGAGCTTCTCCGAGTCTTAGACCAGTAAAAAATAGAACTGTGAATAGTAATTTTATATTGTATTCATCGTTGCTAAATAGTGTTAAGAAATGCTTAAATTCTTTTACTGTCCAGAAATTTAATTTTACTTTTTCTATGGGTAATTTTTTCAGTAATCCTACGGGATGTTCCTTGTAAAATCCCTTTCTTAATCCAACATCCAGAATTTTCTTTAGTAAAATTATAATTTTATTAATAGTGTTTGGACTTAGCTTCTTTTCTGAGTTTTGAGTATTTTTATCTCTTAGATGTTCTCTGAATTGATAGATATCTTCATAAGTTAATTTAGCTACATCATCAACTTTTTCAAAATAGTTTTTTATATGCCTGTTATAGTTGTTTTCTTGTGTATCTATATAGCTTTGTTTTCTGTTGTTTATTCTATCCTCTTCTTTTAAGAGATCATAAAGGATATCAATTGATATTTTTGAGTTGAAACTTTTTTCTTTAAGTTCGACACTTCGTAAGTATTGTTCGGCCTCCAATGCTTCTTTTTTAGTTTTGAATCCTTTTCTTACAATTCTACGTTGTTTTAGAGATATTGGATTTATACCATTGGAAACATCAACAATCCAAGTTCCGTCTCTACTTTTACGTAAAGCCATAAGCTACGCTTCTTTCTGGAGTTCAATTCCTAATAGTTCTTCTGCGACACTGGCTGGAATTGTACCAATCCTTTTGTTATCGTAGATGTTAAAACCACGATTCACTAATAGTAATTTGCCGGTATGGATAATCTTTCTTGCAGTTCCTGGAGCAAATCCAAGTTCGATAAGGTCATCTTTTGTTACAGTTTTAATCATGTGATCTCCTTTTCTAATTAGATTAACTAAGGGGAGGATTAACTCCCCTTGTATTTTACTTATTTTTGTTTTACATCTACTAAATGGATAGCATCAGCCTTGTAATACATTGTCGTGCTAATCATAGTAGCTTGTAAATTGTCAAATGTAACTGGTACTTCATCCATTGCTTGGATATAGTCATTATCAACCAAGGCATCTGGATTGTCTACTGAGACTTGGGTTGATTTCTTTTTGAATTGTCCATCCTTGATTGTTACATTGTATTTCCAACCAATGATTTTATCGGTATTAAAACGTCTTTCGCTACCATCTCGGTTTTTGATAATTTCTCCGTTTGCATCTGCTCGGACTTCCGTTTCAAATTTTGGAATGACTTCATCCAATTCAAATTTTGTTCCAATGTTATTAAAATTCCAGTCATTTTGTGAAAGCATTTTTGCCATAGTTAATTTCTCCTTTTAATATTTTCTTTGATTGTAGGGATCAAATCCTCTCGTTTAAAGAGTATTGCTCTTTCTATTAATCCACTTGCTAAATCTGGTGGATATTCCATATTGTTGAGTGCGAGATAGTTAGCTTTCTCATACTCATGCAGTAAGTTATTGTCGTATAGAAATTTATACGCTTTTAGAATAGCTCCTGAACCTTTATAGGTAAACCATTCTAATTTTTGTTCTAGTTCTGTTTTTGATTTTGAAATAATGATAGAGACGGGTTTTGAATGGCCTAAAAACTTTTCCCAAGATCTCAAAGGTTTTGAGAAATAGCTATCACTATAGAACCTCACTTTTTCTTTGAGATATCCCTTGGTAAAGTTGAGAAGATCTATTTCTGAATGCAACCATTCTTGAATGAAGTAGTGAGCTTTTTCTTTCCTAAGTTCTAACTCAGTTCTTATCCAATTTTCTATATACCGCTTGCTGATACCGAGCTTCTCAGCTCGTTCTAAGCGTTTATCGTAAATTCTAAGTCTTTCGTCATCATTGGGTTTTCTCAAATATAAGGTCTGGCCGATTGTTTCATCTCCGTAGGTATTGTAGTAGGTGCTTTTTCCATATATAAAGCGTTTCTTCTGACAAATCTTTAGAAGCTGATTAGGAGTGAAATAGGGTGTTTCATTAAAATCATCTATTGCAATATCAATTCGTCTTACTGAAAAATGATTGTAATTGTAGTAGAGGTTGTTCAAAAACTGTCTTTCGGACAGACTATTTGGATCTAATACCATATCTCTATAGAACTCGAGTGCCTGTCCTGACATGACAAGCATGTAGGACGACTCTTTCGCTCCATAGTAGATACGGATATTCCCATAATGAAGCTGGCTATCATAGTTATAGTATTTAAGGCTCCCTTTATTCTCAATAAATAGGTCATAGTCAAGAAATAGAATGTCTTCGATTATTTCTCTTGGCGAAAATTCAGTCTTATCAAACTGAATTTGAATCCAGTCAAATACAGAACGTAAATGTTCATTTTTTGCCATAGATTTTGATTCAACTTTTTGCTTAATTTTGCCACCCTTAAAATCTCCGAAACCCTTGGAAATACTGAATTCTTTCGATGGTACACCTAACTTGCAGAGGGTGGTGTTACTACACACCCTATCGGTCAAAAATGGTCCGTCCGCATCTACGCTCATTTTCGGCTTTCTGCCTCATGGCTCAGCCGAAAACTCGCTATTAGCCGAACCTATTTTTTGACCTCTTGTTAACAAACCCTAGTAGGCCGGTTTGCATCGACTCTTCAATATCTTGGATTTTCTTTTTTAGGTTGGAATTCTCAATTTTTATCAGTCGTATTTCTCGTTTAAATTCCTGTTTCAAGGCGCTCAGTTCATCGTAGAGCTCATCTATTACTTGGTTTAGGGATTCTTGCTCATTATCTGCTAGACTCCCAAATACGGCTTGTATAGCCTCTTTGAGACCTATTTCAAGTTTTAGGTTAGCTAACTTTTGAAATTGTCTAAGGTCTTCGTCTGTAAAGTCATAGGCAACTGTATAACTTAATTGATGAGTTCTTGGATTTCTACTGATAGGAATTTTAATTTTCTTAAATTCCTTGCCACTTATCTCTCTAATCAGTTGAATCCAATTTTTAAGAGTAGAGGTAGAGTTTAGGCCAGAAATTTGATTGACTAACTCTTTATTGGTCATCTTTTTGTGAAACCTCCGAAATTTTCTTGTGCAACTGAAGAGTTTTCTGTGGTATAATTGTTACATAATATGTTTTGATCTTGGAACGAACGGCACATTTGTTTCAAGATTTTTTATTTTGTCGAATCCTACCTCCTTTATTAAAATTTTTTAAATCGACTACTAGTTACATACGCTTTTACCTCCTTTTATGCTATAATATTCTCAATGGAATATTCAATCTCAAAATAAATATTCCTTATGGAATAATTCTATTTTATACCGTTTAGAATATTTTGTCAAGCTAAAATATACGAATAAGAATATCTATAGGAGAATTATGTATACAGAGGATTATAAATTTTCAGAGAGGTTAAAAACTCTCAGAAAATCAAAAAAGTTAACTCAAGTACAAATATCGGAATTAATTGGAGTTCAACAAGGGACATATTCTCGGTGGGAGAATGGAACGTTAGAACCAGGATTAGAATTCGTTGTGAAATTAGCAAATATCTTTGGGACTACTACAGATTATTTGCTGGGACAAAAACCTTATTCAATTATCAGTAGTTTACCTCTAGAACAATTAGATCTTACCAATATTGCAAACTTTTCAAAGGATGAGTTTGATATTTTGAAACATTCAATAGCAGTTTCGGTGGCAAGAAATAAAATAAAGGCAACAGAACTAAAAGATAGAGTTATAGAAAAAAATCAGTTGTCAGAAAAAGATGCAGAACTTTTGAATAAGATTTTTGAAGAAGTTAAAACTTATTGGGAAAATTAGGAGGACGCTAGTCTTCAAAATTCCCTCCCAAAATGTGTCCAAAATATTGACAGAATTCTAGCTTTTCATTATAGTTCTTATGGAACTTTTTTTCTACAACAAAATAGGCTCCATAATATCCATAGGGGATTTACCCACTACAAATAGTATAGAGCCGGTTTTATTAATGTCCTGCATTTCCTAATAAGTTAACCATGACAACACCAATGATAATCAAAATTAAACCGATAATGCTATAAACATTTAGTGTTTCTTTGAAAATCATTACTGCGATAGAGGCTATCAAAACTAAACCGACAGCTGACCATGTTGCATAAGCTATTCCTACAGGAATTTTTTGCATTGCTAGTGATAAGAAATAGAAACAAACGCCATAGCTAAGTAGAGCAGAAACGGTTGGAATAGGCTTTGTAAAACCGTCTGATAATTTCAAAAGGTTAGTTCCCAATATCTCTCCTACAATGGCGATAAAAAGATAAAAGTATGACATGTCTTTAACCTCCTATATGTCATGTTTTTGCTCTAAGAGCTATTATAGCTATCCGTTTTTTATAAATCTTGGCACAAGTCATGAGAATTTGTAGTAAAACTGTGGCAGACACTTTTTCAGAACCAATAGCTGATAAGTTTAGTATATCATAAGATAAATTTTAAAACAAGTCTTGATTTATTTCAATGTCTTGCGTGGTCTCGATTTTACTGGTAAAATTACTTTTAAGAACTTTAAAAAAGAGGTTTCTATATTTGACAAAACAATGACTTGTTGTCCCGAATGTGGGCATCCTTTGGAGAAAAAATTTTTAAAAGATGAGGGAGATATTCCTTATTGTTCACAATGTGCGAGTTTTCGTTTTCCAGTCTTTAATACAGCAATTAGTGCGATTTTATTTAATGAAAAACATGATAAGATTCTCTTGATTAAGCAATATGACATGGCTGAGCATATTTTGCTAGCTGGTTATGTGTCTAATGATATTCACAACCAATTTCTACAATCATTAAAGGCAATTAATTTAGCCTCTCTTATTACGGATATGGGTAATAAAATTGCACAAAACTAGTCCAAAACTCTTTTTAATAAGGAGTATACTTTCTAGCATTTTATAGTTACTAAAAAGTATCTAAACTTTGGAAGTGATACTAAGTTTTAAAAAATATTATGGAAAAAAAGCTTATAAAATCAATATTTCTGAGATTTAAAACTAATAATATTAGACTCAAAATCCAGTGTCCGCAAGGACGTGCCGGTTCGACCCCGGCCGCCGGTATAGTATAGCGATAAGGAACGTTGTAGATCTTCGTTCCTTTTTATATTATTTTTGGTATAATAATACTTATTCAAATTTTATTTAGATTATGAAAGTGTAGGGAAGTATGTCTCGTTCTATCGATTTATTAAAACATCGGTATTTGAAAAATATTAAAGAAAATCCTGAATTGTTTGTCGGGATTGAGCTGGAATATCCTGTTGTAAACTTGGAAGGGGATGCTACAGATATTGAAGTTATCAAGTACTTATTCCGATATTTAGTTTCATATTTTGATTTAACTGTAGAAAAGGTTGATGATTTTGGGACTCCTATTCAGTTAGTGGACCCAGTAAGTCAGGATACTATTTTATTTGAAGTTTCCTATACTACGATTGAGTTTGCATTTGGTAAGGCTGAAACGATACAAGAGGTTGAAGAACGTTTTAGTATTTATATGGCAGCAATCCAGAAGAAGTTAGCTGAATTAAATCATGCTATTGTTGGCTGTGGTATTCATCCCAACTGGGATAAAAATGATAATTGTCCAGTGGCTTCCCCACGCTATCAGATGTTGATGGACTATTTGAATTTGAATAGAAATGTGACTAAATCAGACTTACATCAATTCCCTGAATACGGAGCGTTTATCTGTGGGAGTCAGGTACAGTTGGATGTTTCAAAGTCTAACTACTTACGGGTGATTAATGCTTTTACTCAAATTGAAGCGGCTAAGGCTTATTTATTTCCAAACTCTGAGTTTTCGGGAGCAGATTGGGATACGAAAATTTCAAGGGACATTTTCTGGGAAGACTCGATGCATGGTATCTATCCAGAGAACGTCGGTGTCAATGCTAGGCTATTTAAAGATGAGGATGATTTTTTTGATTATCTAGATCATTCTTCAATTTTTACTGCGGAACGTGATGGACAAACCTATTATTTTTATCCCATTCAGGCTAGGGACTATTTAGCTACACCTGAAATCCAAGCATATGCACTTAATGGGGATGAGATTATTATTTATCCTCAAGAGAAAGATTTTGAAACTCATCGTAGTTATCAGTATCAAGACTTAACGACTCGAGGAACAGTTGAGTTTCGTAGTGTGTGTACTCAACCTCTAGATAGAACCTTCGCTTCAGCAGCTTTTCACTTAGGATTGTTGGTTAATTTAGATAAGTTAGAAGCTTACTTAAGTACAGCACCTTTTTTTACAGCATTTGGCCGAAATTATAAGTTTTTAAGACGACAATTTTCTAAGAAAAAGCTTACAGATGAGGAGAAAACTGCGATTATAGAGTTTTCAAAAGACTTACTCCTGCTAGCTGAGGAAGGACTAGAGATGAGAAATAAGCAAGAAATGACCTATTTACAGCCTTTGAGAGAAGAATTGAGCCTATAATTTCTCTTATAAAAGGAGAATTTTCTGAAAAATCATGATATAATGGATGAGACTATAGATAAAGGATAGAGAGTAATGACATTAGTTTATCAATCAACGCGTGATGCCAACAATACAGTAACTGCCAGCCAAGCTATTTTGCAAGGTTTAGCGACGGACGGTGGTTTGTTTACACCGCTTACTTATCCAAAGGTAGATTTAGACTTTGACAAATTGAAATATGCTTCTTATCAGGAAGTTGCTAAGATTGTTTTGTCAGCATTTTTAGATGACTTTACAGCTGAAGAGTTGGACTACTGTATCAACAATGCCTATGATAGCAAGTTTGATACTCCAGCTATCGCACCATTAGTGAAATTAGACGGGCAATATAACTTGGAACTTTTCCATGGTTCAACAATTGCTTTTAAGGATATGGCCTTGTCTATTTTGCCATACTTTATGACAACAGCTGCTAAGAAACATGATTTGGAGAATAAGATTGTCATCTTGACAGCGACATCTGGTGATACTGGGAAAGCTGCTATGGCAGGGTTTGCGGGTGTTCCTGGTACTGAGATTATCGTCTTTTATCCAAAGGATGGTGTCAGCAAAGTACAAGAGTTGCAAATGACCACTCAGACTGGCGACAATACTCATGTTATCGCTATTGATGGTAACTTTGACGATGCGCAAACCAACGTGAAGCATATGTTTAATGATGTGGCTCTCCGTGAAAAATTGGCTGCTAACAAGTTGCAATTTTCATCAGCTAACTCTATGAACATTGGTCGTTTGGTACCACAGATTGTTTATTATGTTTATGCCTACGCTCAATTGGTTAAGACTGGTGAAATTGTGGCTGGTGATAAGGTCAACTTCACAGTACCAACAGGAAACTTTGGAAATATCTTGGCTGCCTTTTATGCAAAACAAATTGGTCTTCCAGTTGGTAAATTAATTTGTGCTTCAAATGACAACAATGTTTTAACTGACTTCTTTAAAACACGTGTTTACGACAAGAAACGTGAGTTTAAAGTAACAACTAGTCCATCTATGGATATTTTGGTATCTTCAAACTTGGAGCGCTTGATTTTCCATCTTTTGGGTAATGATGCGGTTAAGACAGCTGAACTCATGAATGCCTTGAACACGCAAGGACAATATGAGTTGACAGATTTTGATGCAGAGATTCTTGATCTCTTTGCGGCTGAATATGCGACTGAGGAAGAAACGGCAGCAGAAATCAAACGTGTTTATGAGTCAGATTCTTATATCGAGGATCCACATACGGCGGTTGCCTCAGCAGTTTATAAAAAATACCAAGCTGCTACTGGGGATGCGACTAAGACAGTGATTGCTTCAACAGCTAGTCCATACAAGTTCCCAGTGGTTGCAGTAGAAGCTGTAACAGGTAAAGTAGGCTTGACTGACTTTGAAGCCTTGGCTCAATTACATGATATTTCAGGAGTGGCAGTGCCGCCAGCAGTTGATGGGCTTGAAACAGCTCCTGTTCGTCACAAGACAACAGTGGCAGCTACTGACATGCAAGCAGCGGTTGAGGCTTATCTAGGACTTTAAGACAGAGGGAGTAAACTCGGTTGGGAAACCAACTGAGTTTCTTTTCATCAGGAGGAAGGATTGTTTAAGAAAAATAAAGATATTCTTAATATTGCATTGCCAGCTATGGGTGAAAACTTTTTGCAGATGCTCATGGGGATGGTGGATAGTTACTTGGTAGCCCACTTGGGCTTGATAGCTATTTCGGGTGTATCAGTAGCTGGCAATATTATCACGATTTATCAGGCGATTTTCATAGCTCTGGGAGCTGCTATTTCCAGTGTTATTTCAAAGAGTTTAGGGGAGAAGAATCAGTCTAAGCTAGCCTACAATGTGACTGAGGCGTTGAAGATTACCTTACTATTAAGTTTCCTTTTAGGATTTTTGTCCATTTTCGCTGGGAAAGAGATGATAGGACTTTTGGGGACGGAGAGAGATGTAGCTGAGAGTGGTGGACTCTACCTATCCTTGGTGGGCGGATCGATTGTTCTTTTGGGCTTGATGACCAGTCTGGGTGCCTTGATTCGTGCAACGCATAATCCACGTTTGCCCCTCTATGTGAGTCTTTTATCCAATGCCTTGAATATTCTTTTTTCAAGTCTAGCTATTTTTGTTCTGGATATGGGGATAGCTGGTGTTGCTTGGGGGACAATTCTGTCTCGTTTGGTAGGTCTTGTGATTTTATGGTCGCAATTAAAGTTGCCTTTTGAGAAACCGACTTTTGGTTTAGATAAGGAACTATTGATCTTAGCTTTGCCAGCAGCTGGAGAGCGGCTTATGATGCGAGCTGGTGATGTTGTTATCATTGCCTTGGTCGTTTCTTTTGGAACGGAAGCAGTAGCTGGAAATGCAATCGGAGAAGTCTTGACCCAGTTTAACTATATGCCTGCTTTTGGAGTTGCTACAGCAACGGTCATGCTGGTAGCTCGAGCAGTTGGAGAGGATAATTGGAAAAGAGTAGCTAGTTTGAGCAAGCAAACCTTTTGGCTTTCTCTGGTCCTCATGTTACCCTTGACCTTCAGTATCTATGCTTTGGGTATACCACTGACTCATCTCTATACGACTGATTCTCTAGCGGTGGAGGCTAGTGTTCTAGTGACACTTTTTTCACTACTTGGTACTCCTATGACGATAGGAACAGTCATCTATACAGCAGTCTGGCAGGGTTTGGGCAATGCTCGGCTTCCCTTTTATGCGACAAGTATAGGAATGTGGTGTATCCGCATTGGAACAGGATATCTGATGGGGATTGTGCTTGGTTGGGGCTTGCCTGGTATTTGGGCCGGAACCCTTTTGGATAATGGTTTTCGTTGGTTATTTCTACGTTACCGTTACCAGCGTTATATGAGCTTGAAAGGATAGGAAATGCAAAAAACAGCTTTTATTTGGGATTTAGACGGGACTTTATTGGACTCTTATGAAGCGATTTTATCAGGGATTGAGGAAACTTTTGGTCAGTTTGCTATTCCTTATGATAAAGGGAAGGTGAGGGAGTTTATTCTCAAGTATTCTGTTCAGGATTTGCTTGTGCAGGTGGCGGAAGAGAGAAAGCTGGATGTGGAAATGCTAAATCAGGTGCGTGCACAGAGTCTGGCTGAGAAGAATGCTCAGGTAGTTTTGATGCCAGGTGCGCGTGATGTACTAGCTTGGGCAGAGGAATCAGGAATTCAGCAGTTTGTTTACACTCATAAGGGAGACAATGCTCTTACCATTCTCAGAGACTTGGGTCTGGAATCTTATTTTACAGAGATTTTAACCAGTCAGAGTGGCTTTGCGCGTAAACCTAGTTCAGAAGCGGCTACCTATCTGTTAGACAAGTATCAGTTGGATTCTGAGAAGACCTATTATATAGGGGATCGGGCTTTGGATGTGGAATTTGCCCAGAATAGTGGGATTCAAAGTATCAACTTTTTAGAGTCGACTTATGAAGGTAATCACAGAATTCAAGCGTTAGCAGACATTTCCCGTTTTTTTAAGGCTGAGCGATAAAAAGATTGTGTCAGTTTTGTGACAGAGACCTAACAAACTATTTCAAGTAACCGAGTTTGTTACAAGGAATGGACAGTTCTGTTAAATAGGCCCGAGAGGGCTTTTTTTCTGCATTTTTTGTGTTATCATAGACAGGTACTCATTTGAAAGGAATTTGAAAGAATGAAGAAAAGAATATTATTAGCCTCAACAGTAGCTCTGTCATTTGCCCCAGTATTGGCAACTCAAGCAGAAGAAGTTCTTTGGACTGCACGTAGTGTTGAGCAAATTCAAAATGATTTGACTAAAACGGACAACAAAACAAGTTATACCGTTCAGTATGGTGATACCTTGAGCACCATTGCAGAGGCCTTGGGTGTAGATGTCACAGTTCTTGCGAATTTGAATAAAATCACTAATATGGACTTGATTTTCCCAGAAACTGTTTTGACAACGACCGTCAATGAAGCAGAAGAAGTAACGGAAGTTGAAATCCAAACACCTCAAGCAGATTCTAGTGAAGAAGTGACAACTGCGACAGCAGATTTGACAACCAATCAAGTAACCGTAGATGATCAAACTGTTCAAGTTGCAGATCTTTCTCAACCGATTGCAGAAGCTCCAAAAGCGGTAGAAACTACAAGTACAAAAGAAGTAGCAACAAGTTCAGAAGTTACAGAGACAGTTGCTACTGCAGAAGAAGTGGCACCATCTACAAATACTTCAACGTCAGCGGAGCAAACAGCCGAAACAAGCAATGCAGTTGCAGAAGCAGCTCCTCAGGCAACAATTCCAGCTGAGAAAGATGAAACACAAGCAAGCACTCAAGCTGAATCAGCAGTGGAAGCAACTACAACGCCAGTAGAAGAAAAAGCACCTGAAACAACTGCAACAAGTTCAGAAGAAGCAAAAGAAGTAGCATCATCAAGTGAAGCTACAGCAGCAGTTTCTACTTATCAACCAGAAGAGGCGAAAACAGTTTCAACAACTTACGCGGCTCCAGCTGCGCCCGATTATGCTGGACTGGCAGTAGCGAAATCTGAAAATACTGGCCTTCAACCACAAACAGCTGCCTTTAAAGAAGAAATTGCTAACTTGTTTGGCATCACATCCTTTAGTGGTTACCGTCCAGGAGACAGTGGAGATCACGGAAAAGGTTTGGCTATCGACTTTATGGTACCAGAAAGCTCAGAATTAGGGGATAAGATTGCGGAATATGCAATCAAAAATATGGCTAGTCGTGGAATTAGTTACATTATTTGGAAACAACGTTTCTATGCTCCATTCGATAGCAAATATGGACCAGCTAATACTTGGAACCCAATGCCAGACCGTGGTAGCGTGACAGAAAACCACTATGACCACGTTCACGTTTCAATGAATGGATAAACCAGACTCTGTCACATAATTTTTACGAATGAGAACTAGCTTTCATGATAGGAAGCGAGTCTCGTTCGTTTTTTCTTTGTCAATTTGAATGGAAAATTACAATCTTACAATGCCTTAAGCAACATTCTTGCAATCTATTTTACTTTGTATTATAATTGATTAGTCAATTATTGATAAATCAATAAAAGGAAAGAAAAAATGATAGAGATTCAAGATTTACTTTATCAACTCCGCTTGTCTGAGCAAGCGAGCACGCAATTGTTTGAAAAAAAGCTTGGGATTAGTTTGACACGGTATCAGATTTTATTATTTTTGCTGAAGCATTCCCCTTGTAATCAAATAGCAGTTCAGGAGCGTTTGAAAATTGATCAAGCTGCTTTAACCCGGCATTTTAAGATTTTAGAAAAGGAAGGTTTGGTCGAGCGTCATCGCAATTCTGAAAATCAGCGGGAAGTGTTGGTAGAGGCTACGAAGTATGCCAAGGAGCAGTTAGTGGTGAATCCCCCTCTGACGCATATCAAGGTTAAGGAGGCGATGGAAAGTATCTTAACAGATTCTGAGAGAACAGAACTCAGCCGTTTATTAAATAAATTGGTTTTGGGTATTGAGAATATAGAGATTTAAGGAGAAAAATATGTCAATTATGACAATCATTCTAGCAACGATCGTTGCTTTGGAGCATTTTTACATTTTTTATTTGGAAAGTATTGCAACGCAATCAGATGCAACCAGTCGAGTCTTTAACATGGAAAAGGAAGAACTAGCTCGTCCGTCTGTAAGTTCACTGTTTAAAAATCAAGGGATTTATAATGCTCTACTAGGAGTCTTTCTCTTGTATGGAATTTATTTCTCACAGAATTTAGAAATTGTGACTATTTTTGTTTTATTTGTGATTGGGGCTGCGGCTTATGGCTCTCTGACAGCAGATAAGAAAATTATTTTGAAGCAAGGTGGACCAGCTATTTTGGCCTTGATTAGTATTTTCCTCTTTAAATAAGCTCAAAGGTCTATCAAAGTCTCGCTAGTCCTTTTCACTCCAGAATAAGGGAAATATGTTATACTTGTTTTTAAGAAAAAGTCTCATTGAATTGGTTTTGAGGAGTTAGAAATGAAAGTATTAGTGACAGGTTTTGAGCCCTTTGGAGGGGAAAAGGTCAATCCAGCTTTGGAGGCCATTAAAGGTTTACCAGCTGAAATCCATGGTGCTGAGGTCCGTTGGTTAGAAGTGCCAACAGTCTTTCACAAATCGGCTCAAGTATTGGAAGAAGAGATGAACCACTATCAACCGGACTTTGTCCTTTGTATCGGTCAAGCTGGTGGAAGAACTAGCTTGACGCCTGAACGAGTGGCCATTAACCAAGATGATGCACGCATTCCTGATAATGAGGGTAATCAACCGATTGACCTTCCCATTCGCCCAGACGGTGCTCCGGCCTACTTTAGTAGTCTGCCGATTAAAGCGATGGTTCAAGCTATAAAAAAAGAGGGATTGCCGGCCTCTGTTTCCAATACTGCAGGGACTTTTGTCTGCAATCATTTGATGTATCAAGTCCTCTATTTGGTAGAAAAGAAATTTCCACATGTTAGGGCAGGGTTTATGCATATTCCTTATATGATGGAACAGGTGGTGAATCGACCGACCGCTCCAGCTATGAGTTTAGTGGACATTATGCGAGGGATAGAAGCAGCAATCGGGGCTATTATAGAACATGGAGATCAGGATCTCAAGTTGGTAGGCGGAGAAACTCATTGATAGAAAAAAGCTTGAGGGAAAACCTTCAAGCTTTTGGACGTTTTCGAGCCAATACTGCTCGGTAAAAAATCATTTTATTGATTTGAATGTAGGGTAGGAGTGAGAAACTAGCAATCCCAAAGGTAATCCAATTGAGGAAATACCAAGGAAGGAGTTGTAAGTCTAGGACAAAGCGCTGAAATTTGTAACCTTTCATTAAGAAACGGCTGGTTTTAAGGATTTGTCCTGGTTTGGCTTGTCCTAAATCTAGGGTGTCACAGAGGAGAAATTCTACCTGAGAATAGGCATAGTATTGTGGAATATAGAGACTATTTCCGACAACCATCAAGAGGATACTTGCTAGAAAGTAAAGACCAAAGGTCATGAGGAAACGCTCGGTTTCAATTGACGTGAGATCCAGATTAGGAAATTCAGGATGGATTGCAACGAATTTCTTTGCAAGAAAGCTACTGTAAAAGAGGAAGTAAATCCCAAGCAAGCTAGGAATGCTCCATAAAAGGAGATAGAAACGTTTGAGAAGGAGAGTCAAAAAGGTTTGTGAAAAGTGCTCTTCGTTAAAGAGAGTGAGACTATTTTTGACGGATAGTTCTGTATCGGGATTCTTGATGAGTTTCAGCGTTGTATAAACTGAACTGGTCAGGAGAATCGTTCCGATAAAGGAGACTAATAGTGGAAAAATGTAGGCTTGGAATACATGACCAAGAACGCTTAAAAAGGATTGCTCTAAAATAGACTCGTTGATGCGCTCTAAGGGATTGAGAAAGCCAGACAGGATGACCAGCATGCTAGGTAAGAGATAGACGAGAAAGAGGCGGGGATTTTCAGCTTGAAATTGTCTAGCCTGCAGACGAATGGTTTTTAAATCAATTTTTGGGTATTTCATTCTCTCATTATATCATAGTTCGTGACAGTTCCAGCTTTTTTTGATAAAATCATACAGTATGCCCTTGGGTACAAAGTATGAACTGGGACTGTCTTTCCCAGCTTCGGAGGTAAAAAATGTCAGATTCACCAATCAAATATCGTTTGATTAAGAAAGAAAAACACACGGGAGCTCGTCTGGGAGAAATCATCACTCCCCACGGTACCTTCCCGACACCTATGTTTATGCCAGTTGGGACACAAGCCACTGTCAAAACTCAGTCTCCAGAAGAGTTAAAGGAGATGGGTTCAGGGATTATCCTATCAAACACTTATCATCTCTGGCTGCGTCCTGGAGATGAACTCATTGCACGCGCAGGTGGTCTCCACAAGTTCATGAATTGGGATCAGCCGATTTTGACAGATAGCGGTGGTTTCCAGGTTTATTCCCTAGCTGATAGCCGTAATATTACTGAAGAAGGGGTAACCTTTAAAAACCATCTCAATGGTTCTAAGATGTTCCTATCGCCAGAGAAGGCTATTTCTATTCAGAATAATCTGGGTTCAGACATCATGATGTCCTTTGATGAATGTCCTCAGTTTTATCAACCTTATGACTACGTTAAGAAATCCATCGAGCGTACTAGCCGTTGGGCTGAGCGTGGTTTGAAGGCTCACCGTCGTCCGCATGACCAAGGTTTGTTTGGGATTGTACAGGGGGCAGGATTTGAAGATCTTCGTCGTCAGTCAGCTCACGACCTTGTCAGCATGGATTTCCCAGGCTACTCTATCGGTGGTTTGGCAGTGGGAGAAACCCACGAAGAGATGAATGCGGTCTTGGATTTCACAACTCAACTGCTACCTGAAAATAAACCTCGCTATTTGATGGGTGTGGGAGCGCCAGATAGCTTGATTGATGGGGTGATTCGTGGTGTAGATATGTTTGACTGTGTCTTGCCGACTCGAATCGCTCGTAATGGGACTTGTATGACCAGTCAGGGACGTTTGGTTGTCAAAAATGCCCAGTTTGCTGAGGACTTTACGCCACTGGATCCTGAGTGTGATTGCTACACATGTAAGAACTATACACGCGCTTATCTTCGTCACCTGCTCAAAGCTGATGAAACCTTTGGTATCCGCTTGACTAGCTATCACAATCTTTACTTCTTGCTTAATCTGATGAAGCAAGTACGACAAGCTATTATGGATGACAATCTCTTGGAGTTCCGTGAGTACTTTGTGGAAAAATATGGCTATAATAAGTCAGGACGCAATTTCTAAAACGAAATTGATATAAGCTAAAAATCCTAAGTTTTCTCTTGGGATTTTTCTTCTTTTTTTGATAGAATAAAGTGTATGATGAAAGGGAGAATAAACTCGTATGCGTATTAAATGGTTTTCCTTGATTAGGATTACAGGTTTACTTTTGGTACTCTTGTATCATTTCTTTCAGACGATCTTTCCTGGAGGATTTTTCGGGGTAGATGTCTTTTTTACATTTTCAGGTTTCCTGATTACAGCTCTACTCATCGAAGAATTTTCTAAAAAGCATGAGATTGATTTGATAGGATTTTTTAGAAGACGCTTTTATCGGATTGTGCCACCTGTGGTTTTGATGGTCTTGGTAACCATGCCCTTTACCTTTCTAGTTCGGCAAGATTATGTGGCTGGAATTGGGGGTCAGATTGCGGGTGTCTTAGGCTTCATGACCAACTTCTATGAACTCCTAACAGGTGGGAGTTATGAATCTCAGTTCATTCCTCATTTGTTTGTTCATAATTGGAGCTTGGCTGTTGAGGTTCACTACTATATCCTCTGGGGATTGGCAGTTTGGTTCTTATCTAAACAGTCCAGATCAAATGGTCAGTTGAGAGGAATGGTCTTTCTCTTATCTGCTGTTGCCTTCTTGATCAGCTTCTTCTCCATGTTTATTGGTAGTTTTCTAGTAACCTCTTATTCCTCTGTTTACTTCTCCAGTTTAACTCATGTCTATCCATTCTTTTTGGGAAGTGTGTTAGCAACTATCGTAGGCGTTCGTCAGACGACTTCCCTAGTTAAGCAATTGGATAAAATCTGGGATTTACGCAAGACCCTTTTAGTTTTTGGGGGAGGTTTTGGCTTCTTACTCATTTTGACCTTCTTTGTCAAATTTACCTATCTCTTTGCCTATCTTATGGGCTTCTTGCTTGCCAGCCTTGCAGCCATTGCTATGATTCTGGCGGCGCGTGTCTTACATGAAAAGACTCCTCATATACAGGAACCAAAGATTATTAGCTTTTTAGCAGATACTAGCTATGCAGTTTATCTCTTCCATTGGCCTTTCTATATCATTTTTTCACAGTTGACATCAAATCTTCTTGCTGTGTTATTAACTTTGATTTTTTCTTATGGATTCGCCAGCCTATCATTTTATGTGTTGGAACCTTGGATTGCAGGAAAGAACACACCTGTTTTACAAACCCTTCGTCCTCTTCCTCATATTCACACAATCCTTGCAGCAAGTACAGGAATCTTGGCCTTCATTGTCTTCTTAGTAACTCTGTTGGCACCACAAGTGGGAGCTTTTGAGACAGACTTAACTGTCAATGGCTTGAAGCAAGCTGCAACAAATATTAACCAGACCAAGGTAATGACAGAACGAGCAGAAGCTGATAGTTTAGGAATTGCTGATGGCACTATGTTAATTGGTGATTCGGTAGCACTAAGAGCTAATACAGCGTTGCAGACAGCCCTTCCAGGGGCACAGATTAATGCACAAGTCAGCAGAACAACCAAGACCGCCAACGAAATCATGCTCAACAATAGCCAGAATAAATTTCTACCAAAGATGGTGGTTATTGCAACTGGGGTAAATAATCCTGAAAATTACAAGGAAGATTGGGATAGTATCGTGAAAAATCTTCCTAAGGGGCACCATATGGTTTTGGTGACTCCTTATGAAGGAGATAAGACAAAAGAGACCTATGCAATCGTTGAGAAGGAGGCTGCCTATATGAGAGAATTGGCAGAGAAGACTCCTTACATCACGATAGCAGATTGGAATCAAGCTGCTAAGGAACATCCAGAAATTTGGACTGGGACAGACCAAGTCCATTTTGGAAGTGACAATAGTAAAATTGAAGCAGGAGCTAAATTGTATGCAGATACCATTGCTGCAGCCTTGCAAACAGCTCAAGACAAGCCGGTCAAATCAAAATAACTTGTATTAAAAAGAGAAGAGTTGGAGAAATCCGGCTCTTTTAAAATATCTCTAGAAAATAGGTCTATACCATTTACAAATAAAAAAGAAAGGTTTATAATGTAATTGACATAATAAATTGTAGAATCAATCTTTTAAGGAGGTCATTATTATGCCTAATTACGTTAAAGCGGATCAGTTTTTCTATCCATTTGGCATTCGTCGCGGTGGGTACTTAGAACTTGTTGATGGCAAATTTGGGAAACATGTGGATCAAATTCCTGAAGGAGCAGAGGTTCTTGACTATACTGGTTATAGCATTGCACCAGGTCTTGTGGATACTCATATTCATGGATATGCAGGTGTAGATGTGATGGACAACAACATTGAAGGTACATTGCATACTATGAGTGAAGGACTTCTTAGTACCGGTGTTACCAGTTTCTTGCCCACAACTTTAACAGCCACTTATGAGCAATTGCTTGCAGTCACTGAAAATCTTGGAAACCATTATAAAGAAGCAACAGGTGCTAAGATTCGTGGGATTTATTATGAAGGTCCATATTTCACAGAAACTTTTAAAGGGGCACAAAATCCAACTTATATGAGAGACCCGGGTGTTGAGGAGTTTCATTCTTGGCAGGATGCTGCAAAAGGGATGCTAAATAAAATCGCTATTGCACCAGAACGTGATGGGGTGGAAGATTTTGTACGTACTATTACAGGTGAAGGTGTGACAGTTGCACTTGGACACTCAGATGCGACATTTGAACAAGCTAAGAAGGCAGTTGATGCTGGAGCTAGTGTATGGGTACATGCCTATAATGGGATGCGTGGTTTAACACACCGCGAACTAGGTATGGTAGGAGCTATGTATGAGCTCCCACATACTTACGCAGAATTGATTTGTGATGGTTATCACGTAGATCCAAAAGCTTGTGAGATTTTACTTAAGCAAAAGGGGACAGAAAACATCGCTCTTATTACGGACTGTATGACAGCTGGTGGGCTTGAAGACGGTGACTATATGTTGGGAGAATTCCCTGTTGTAGTAGCAAATGGAACTGCACGTCTCAAATCTACTGGTAATTTGGCAGGTTCTATCCTCAAACTTAAAGATGGTATGAGAAATGTAGTCGAGTGGGGTATTGCAAATCCACACGAAGCGGTCATGATGGCTAGCCTTAACCCAGCTAAATCTGTTCACATTGATGATGTCTGTGGTCAAATCCGTGAAGGCTACGACGCAGACTTTATCGTATTAGATAAAGATTTGGAATTGGTAGCAACCTATCTAGATGGTGTGAAACGTTATCAAGCATAAGAGAGAAAGCAGAAGTTAGAGATTAGCTTCTGCTTTTTTATCTATATTGCTTTACCAGTAAATAAAAAAGTTAAAAAAATCACAAGAAAACTTGAAGAAACGAATGAAAAGGCTTATAATTATATTGTGAATAGTACAAATAAAAAAACGGAGGAGTGCTTTATGAAAGCCTATACTTATGTTAAACCAGGACTTGCTTCTTTTGTTGATGTAGACAAACCAGTTATTCGCAAGCCAACAGACGCTATTGTGCGTATCGTAAAAACCACTATTTGTGGAACAGACCTCCATATTATCAAAGGGGATGTCCCTGCTTGCCAAAGTGGTACCATTCTTGGTCATGAAGGGATTGGGATTGTTGAAGAAGTTGGAGAAGGAGTTTCTAATTTCAAAAAAGGCGACAAGGTCTTGATTTCTTGTGTTTGTGCCTGTGGTAAATGCTACTACTGTAAAAAAGGAATTTATGCCCATTGTGAAGACGAAGGGGGCTGGATTTTCGGTCACTTGATTGACGGTATGCAGGCTGAATATTTACGTGTCCCTCATGCAGATAACACTCTTTACCACACTCCAGAAGACTTGTCAGATGAAGCCTTGGTTATGCTATCAGACATTCTACCTACTGGATATGAAATTGGTGTCTTGAAAGGGAAAGTAGAACCTGGTTGCAGCGTAGCCATTATTGGTTCAGGTCCAGTTGGTTTAGCAGCTCTTTTGACAGCTCAATTCTATTCACCAGCTAAATTGATTATGGTGGACTTAGACGATAACCGCTTGGAAACTGCTGTATCATTTGGTGCGACTCATAAGGTTAATTCTTCAGACCCTGAAAAAGCCATTAAAGAAATTTATGATTTGACAGATGGTCGTGGTGTGGATGTTGCTATCGAAGCTGTTGGTATTCCTGCAACATTTGATTTCTGTCAAAAGATTATCGGTGTAGATGGAACGGTTGCCAACTGTGGTGTGCATGGTAAACCAGTTGAATTCGATTTAGATAAACTTTGGATTCGCAACATCAATGTAACAACTGGTTTGGTATCTACAAATACCACTCCACAATTGTTGAAAGCTCTTGAAAGTCATAAGATTGAACCAGAAAAATTGGTAACCCATTATTTCAAACTCAGTGAAATTGAAAAAGCTTATGAAGTATTCAGTAAGGCAGCAGACCACCATGCAATCAAGGTCATTATTGAAAACGATATTTCTGAAGCCTAGGTAGTAACAAGATTTTGGAACATAAGCAAATAGAAATTCAGTCATCATAGTATGGCTGGATTTTTTATCAAAAAAATTAAGAAATGAGCATATTTCTTTCCTTGTTTAGCGGAATTGGTTATAATATACGGTACAAAGGAATGAATGAATATGTATCGTGTTATAGAAATGTACGGAGATTTTGAACCGTGGTGGTTCTTAGAAGGTTGGGAAGAAGATATTGTAGCAAGTAAGAAATTTGACCAGTATTATGATGCTCTCAAATACTACAAAACTTGCTGGTTTAGATTGGAACAAGAATCCCCTCTTTATAAAAGTAGAAGTGACTTGATGACTATTTTTTGGGATCCAGAAGACCAACGCTGGTGTGATGAATGTGATGAGTATTTACAACAATACCATTCTTTGGCTCTTTTGCAGGATGAGCAGGTTATCCCAGATGAAAAACTACGTCCAGGCTATGAAAAACAAACAGGAAAGGAAAGGCACCGTTCTTGCCGTATGAAATTAAAATAGAGAAAAAGTAACTTTTTTGGAGTTGCTTTTTTTATTTTTCCAAATCTTTGCGAATAGTATAGGTGAGGAGGTAAGTATGGTTCAAGAAATTGCACAAGAAATCATTCGTTCGGCCCGGAAAAAAGGGGCGCAGGATATTTATTTTGTCCCTAAGCTAGACGCCTATGAGCTTCATATGAGAATAGGAGACGAGCGCTGTAAAATTGGTAGCTATGATTTTGAAAAGTTTGCAGCCGTCATCAGTCACTTTAAGTTTGTGGCAGGTATGAATGTTGGAGAAAAGCGACGTAGTCAACTTGGTTCCTGTGATTATGTCTATGACGATAAGATGGCGTCCCTACGTCTATCTACCGTAGGCGATTATCGAGGACATGAGAGTTTAGTAATTCGCTTGTTGCATGATGAGGAACAGGATTTGCATTTTTGGTTTCAGGATATTGAAGAACTGGGCAAGCAGTACAGGCAACGGGGACTCTATCTTTTTGCTGGTCCAGTCGGCAGCGGTAAGACAACATTAATGCACGAATTGGCTAAATCTCTCTTTAAAGGACAGCAAGTTATGTCCATTGAAGATCCAGTTGAGATCAAGCAGGACGACATGCTCCAATTGCAGTTGAACGAAGCAATCGGACTGACCTATGAAAATCTGATTAAGCTTTCCCTACGGCATCGTCCTGATCTCTTGATTATCGGAGAAATTCGGGACAGCGAAACGGCGCGTGCAGTAGTTAGAGCTAGTTTGACAGGTGCGACAGTCTTTTCAACCATTCATGCCAAGAGTATTCGAGGTGTTTATGAGCGCCTGTTGGAGTTGGGTGTGAGTGAGGAGGAATTGGCAGTCGTTCTGCAGGGAGTCTGCTATCAGAGATTAATCGGGGGAGGAGGAATCGTTGACTTTGCAAACAAAGACTATCAAGAACACCAGCCAACTAGCTGGAATGAACAGATTGACCAACTTCTTAAAGACGGACATATCACAAGTCTTCAGGCTGAAACGGAAAAAATTAGCTACAGCTAAGCAAAAAAATATCATCACCTTGTTTAACAATCTCTTTTCCAGCGGTTTTCATCTGGTGGAGACCATCTCCTTTTTAGATAGGAGTGCATTATTGGACAAGCAGTGTGTGACCCAGATGCGCACGGGCTTGTCTCAGGGGAAATCATTCTCAGAAATGATGGAAAGTTTAGGTTTTTCAAGTGCCATTGTCACTCAGTTATCCCTAGCTGAAGTCCATGGGAATCTTCACCTGAGTTTGGGAAAGATAGAAGAGTATCTAGATAATCTGGCCAAGGTCAAGAAAAAACTAATTGAGGTAGCGACCTATCCCTTGATTTTGCTGGGTTTTCTTCTTTTAATCATGCTGGGGCTACGGAACTACCTACTACCACAACTGGATAGTAGCAATATTGCCACTCAAATCATTGGCAATCTACCACAAATTTTTCTAGTAATGGTAGGGTTTGTTTCAGTAGGTGTCCTTTTAGCACTAACTTTTTATAAAAGAAGTTCTAAGATGCGCGTCTTTTCTATCTTAGCACGCCTTCCCTTTCTTGGAATCTTTGTGCAGACCTATTTGACAGCCTATTATGCGCGTGAGTGGGGGAATATGATTTCGCAGGGAATGGAGCTGACGCAGATTTTTCAGATCATGCAGGAACAAGGTTCCCAACTCTTTAAAGAAATCGGTCGAGACCTAGCTCAATCCTTACAAAATGGTTGCGAATTTTCTCAAACCATAGAAACCTATCCTTTCTTTAAAAAGGAGTTGAGTCTCATTATCGAGTATGGGGAAGTCAAGTCCAAGCTGGGTAGTGAGTTGGAAATCTATGCTGAAAAAACTTGGGAAGCTTTTTTTACCCGAGTCAACCGCACCATGAATCTGGTGCAGCCACTGGTTTTTATCTTTGTGGCTCTGATTATTGTTTTACTTTATGCGGCAATGCTCATGCCCATGTATCAAAATATGGAGGTAAATTTCTAAAATGAAAAAAATGATGACATTCTTGAAAAAAGCGAAGGTTAAAGCTTTTACACTTGTGGAGATGTTGGTGGTCTTGCTCATTATCAGTGTGCTTCTCTTACTCTTTGTACCTAATTTGACCAAGCAAAAAGAAGCAGTCAATGACAAAGGAAAAGCAGCTGTTGTTAAGGTGGTGGAAAGTCAGGCAGAACTTTATAGTTTGAATAAAAATGAAGAGGCTACTCTAAGCAAATTACAAGCAGATAATCGCATCACAGAAGAGCAAGCTAAAGCTTATAAAGAATATCATGCAAAACAAAATAAGACTCAAACGGTCGCGGATTAAGGCCTTTACCATGCTGGAAAGCCTCTTGGTTTTGGGCCTTGTGAGTATCCTTGCCTTGGGCTTGTCCGGCTCTGTTCAGTCCACTTTTGCGGCGGTAGAGGAGCAGATTTTCTTTATGGAGTTTGAAGAACTCTATCGGGAAACTCAAAAACGCAGTGTAGCTAGTCAGCAAAAGACTAGTCTAAACTTAGATGGGCAGACGATCAGTAATGGCAGTCAAAAGCTGACAGTTCCTAAAGGAATTCAGGCACCATCGGGACAAAGTATCACATTTGACCGAGCTGGGGGCAATTCGTCCTTGGATAAGGTTGAATTTCAGACCAGTAAAGGAAAGATTCGCTATCAGTTATATATAGGAAATGGAAAAATTAAACGCATTAAGGAAACAAAAAATTAGGGCAGTGATTTTACTGGAAGCAGTAGTTGCTTTAGCTATCTTTGCTAGCATTGCTACCCTTCTTTTGGGTCAAATTCAGAAAAATAGGCAGGAAGAAGCAAAAATCCTGCAAAAGGAAGAAGTTGTGCGTGTAGCTAAGATGGCCCTGCAGACAGGTCAAAATCAGGTAAACATCAACGGAGTTGAGATTCAGGTGTTTTCTAGTGAAAAGGGATTGGAGGTTTATCATGGTTCAGAACAGTTGTTGGCTATCAAAGAGCCATAAGGTTAAGGCTTTTACCTTGTTAGAATCCCTGATTGCCCTTATTGTCATCAGTGGAAGCTTACTTCTCTTTCAAGCCATGAGTCAGCTCCTCATTTCAGAAGTTCGCTACCAGCAACAAAGCGAGCAAAAAGAGTGGCTCTTGTTTGTGGATCAGCTAGAGTCAGAATTAGACCGTTCGCAGTTTGAAAAAGTGGAAGGCAACCGCATTTATATGAAGCAGGATGGTAAGGAAATTGCGATAGGCAAGTCTAAATCGGACGATTTTCGGAAAACCGATGCCGGTGGACGAGGTTATCAGCCCATGGTTTATGGCCTCAAATCAGCTCAGATTACAGAGGATAAGCAATTGGTTCGTTTTCGTTTCCAGTTTCAGAAAGGCTTAGAAAGGGAGTTCATCTATCGTGTGGAAAAAGAAAAAAGTTAAGGCAGGAGTTCTCCTCTATGCAGTCACCATTGCAGCCATTTTCAGCCTTTTATTGCAGTTCTATTTGAACCGACAAGTCGCCCACTATCAAGACTATGCTGTAAATAAAGAAAAGTTAATCGCTTTTGCCATGGCCAAGCGAACCAAAGATAAGGTTGAGCAAGAAAGTGGGGAACAGGTCTTTAATATAGGTCAGGTAAGCTATCAAAACAAGAAAACTGGCTTGGTGACGACGGTTCGTACGCCTAAGAGCCAATATGAGTTCTTATTTCCTTCAGTCAAAATCAAAGAAGAGAAAACGGATAAAAAGGAAAAGGTAGTGACTGATTCAAGTAATCAAGCAGAAAAAGAAAAAATCAGAAGAGAAGGTTGAAAAGAAAGAGAATTCCTAGCTAATCAAGCTACTTTGTGCTAAACTAAAAGCATGAAACATGATTTTAACCACAAAGCAGAAACTTTCGATTCACCTAAAAATATCTTCCTTGCAAACTTGGTTTGTCAAGCAGTCGAGAAACAGATTGCTCTTCTATCAGACAAAGAAATTTTGGATTTCGGTGGAGGGACGGGTCTGTTAACCTTACCCCTAGCCAAGCAGGCTAAGTCTGTCACTCTTGTAGACATTTCTGAGAAAATGCTGGAGCAAGCTCGTTTGAAAGCGGAGCAGCAAGACATCAAGAATATCCAGTTTTTGGAGCAAGATTTACTGAAAAATCCCTTGGAGCAAGAGTTTGACCTCATTGTTGTTTGTCGGGTTCTTCATCATATGCCTGATGTGGATGTGGCTCTCTCACTGTTTCATCAACATTTGAGGAAAGATGGACAACTCCTCATTGCTGATTTTACCAAGTCGGAAGCTAACCATCACGGCTTTGAATTGACTGAACTGGAAAAACAGCTAATTGAGAACCGTTTTTCATCTGTGCATAGTCAGATCCTCTATAGCGCTGAAGACTTGTTTCAAGGAAATTACTCAGAACTCTTTTTAACAGTAGCACAAAAATCACTCGCCTAGTCAGGGAGTGATTTTTCTATAAGGATGGAAAAAAGAAGGGAAATTTGATAAGATAGGAATATGGATTTTGAAAAAATTGAACAAGCTTATACGTATTTACTAGAGAATGTCCAAGTCATCCAAAGTGATTTGGCGACCAACTTTTATGACGCCTTGGTGGAGCAAAACAGCATCTATTTGGATGGTGAAACTGAGCTAAATCAGGTCAAGGAGAACAATCAAGCTCTTAAGCGTTTAGCACTTCGCAAAGAAGAGTGGCTCAAGACCTACCAGTTTCTCTTGATGAAGGCTGGGCAAACAGAACCCTTGCAGGCTAATCACCAGTTTACACCAGATGCTATTGCTTTACTTTTGGTGTTTATCGTGGAGGAGTTGTTTAAAGAGGAGGAAATTACTATCCTCGAAATGGGGTCTGGGATGGGAATTCTGGGAGCTACTTTCTTGACTTCGCTTGATAAAAAAGTGGATTACCTGGGAATAGAAGTAGATGATTTGCTGATTGATTTGGCAGCTAGCATGGCAGATGTGATTGGTTTGCAGGCTGGCTTTGTCCAAGGAGATGCCGTTCGTCCACAAATGCTCAAAGAAAGCGATGTGGTCATCAGCGACTTGCCCGTTGGCTATTATCCTGATGATGCCGTTGCTTCGCGTCATCAAGTTGCTTCTAGCCAAGAACATACCTACGCTCATCACTTGCTCATGGAACAAGGGCTTAAGTATCTCAAGTCAGATGGATATGCTATTTTTCTAGCTCCGAGTGATTTGTTGACCAGTCCTCAAAGTGATTTGTTGAAAGGGTGGTTGAAAGAGGAGGCAAGTCTAGTTGCCATGATTAGTCTGCCTGAAAATCTCTTTGCCAGTGCTAAACAATCCAAGACGATTTTTATCTTACAAAAGAAAACTGATATTACAGTAGAACCCTTTGTTTATCCACTTTCTAGCCTGCAAGATGCAAGTGTTTTAATGAAATTTAAAGAAAATTTTCAAAAATGGACTCAAGGTACTGAAATATAAAATAGATTTTGTTATAATAGATGAAAACGCTTAAAAGAGGAGTCTTGCTATGACAAAAACAATTGCAATCAATGCCGGAAGTTCAAGTTTGAAATGGCAATTATACTTAATGCCAGAAGAAAAAGTGTTAGCCAAAGGCTTGATTGAACGTATCGGTTTGAAAGATTCAATTTCAACTGTAAAATTTGATGGCCGTTCTGAACAACAAATTTTGGATATCGAAAATCACACACAAGCTGTTAAAATTTTATTGGATGACTTGATTCGTTTCGATATTATCAAGGCTTACGATGAGATTACAGGTGTTGGCCACCGTGTTGTGGCAGGTGGAGAATATTTCAAAGAATCAACAGTTGTTGAAGGGGATGTTTTAGAAAAAGTTGAAGAGTTGAGCTTGTTGGCTCCTCTCCACAATCCAGCTAATGCAGCAGGTGTTCGCGCCTTCAAAGAATTGTTGCCAGACATTACCAGTGTAGTTGTTTTTGATACTTCATTCCATACAAGTATGCCAGAGAAAGCTTATCGCTACCCTCTACCAACAAAATATTACACAGAAAACAAGGTTCGTAAATACGGTGCCCACGGTACAAGTCACCAGTTTGTAGCAGGAGAAGCAGCAAAACTCTTGGGCCGTCCATTAGAGGACTTGAAATTGATTACTTGCCACATCGGTAATGGTGCTTCTATTACAGCTGTTAAGGGTGGTCAATCTGTTGATACTTCAATGGGATTCACTCCACTTGGTGGTGTGATGATGGGAACACGTACAGGAGATATTGACCCAGCTATCATTCCTTACTTAATGCAATATACAGAGGACTTTAACACGCCTGAAGACATTAGTCACGTTCTTAATCGTGAATCAGGACTGATGGGGGTTTCAGGTAAATCTAGTGATATGCGTGATGTGATTGCTGCTATGGAAGAAGGGGACCACGATGCCACTTTGGCTTATGAAATGTATGTTGACCGTATCCAAAAACATATCGGGCAATACCTTGCAGTCTTAAATGGAGCAGATGCTATTATCTTTACTGCAGGTATCGGTGAAAATGCTGCAAACGTACGTGAAGATGTTATCTCAGGTATCTCTTGGTTTGGCTGTGATGTTGATCCAGAAAAGAACGTCTTTGGCGTGACAGGAGACATCTCAACAGATGCAGCGAAGATTCGTGTCTTGGTTATTCCAACAGATGAAGAATTAGTCATTGCCCGTGACGTTGAACGTTTGAAAAAATAACTAAAATCAGAAAAAATATTCCGTACAAGGAGTTGGGAAAGAGATTTTTCCAGCTTCTTTTTCTGATGGAAATGTCCAAAACCTTGCTATGATTGGCTTTTTTGAAAAATATGGTATAATAGTAGTAATTTAATAGATGGAGTTGAGTTTTGAAGAAAAACTTTCGTGTAAAAAGAGAGAAAGATTTTAAGGCGATTTTCAAGGAGGGGACAAGTTTTGCCAATCGCAAATTTGTTGTCTACCAATTAGAAAACCAGAAAAACCATTTTCGAGTAGGTCTATCAGTTAGCAAAAAACTGGGGAATGCGGTCACTAGAAATCAAATTAAGCGACGGATTCGGCATATTATCCAGAATGCCAAAGGGAGTCTGGTAGAAGATGTCGACTTTGTTGTCATTGCTCGAAAAGGAGTCGAAACCTTGGGATACGCAGAGATGGAGAAAAATCTACTCCACGTATTAAAATTATCAAAGATTTACCAGGAAGGAAATGGGAGTGAAAAAGAAACTACAGTTGACTAGTTTGCTAGGACTGTCCCTATTGATCATGACAGCCTGTGCAACTAATGGGACAACTAGCGATATTACAGCCGATTCGGCTGATTTTTGGAGTAAATTTGTTTACTTCTTTGCGGAAATCATTCGCTTTTTGTCGTTTGATATCAGTATCGGAGTGGGAATTATCCTCTTTACGGTCTTGATTCGTACAGTTCTCTTGCCAGTCTTCCAAGTGCAAATGGTGGCTTCTAGAAAAATGCAGGAAGCTCAACCACGTATTAAGGCGCTTCGAGAACAATATCCAGGTCGAGATATAGAAAGCAGAACCAAGCTAGACCAGGAAATGCGTAAAGTCTTTAAAGAAATGGGTGTCAGACAGTCAGATTCTCTTTGGCCGATTTTGATTCAGATGCCGGTTATCTTGGCCTTGTTCCAAGCTCTATCAAGAGTTGACTTTTTAAAGACAGGTCATTTCTTATGGATTAACCTTGGTGGTGTGGATACAACTCTTGTTCTTCCGATTTTAGCAGCTGTATTTACCTTTTTAAGTACCTGGTTGTCCAACAAAGCCTTGTCTGAGCGTAATGGCGCTACGACTGCGATGATGTATGGGATTCCAGTCTTGATTTTTATCTTTGCAGTTTATGCACCAGGTGGAGTCGCCCTCTACTGGACAGTGTCCAATGCTTATCAAGTCTTGCAAACCTATTTCTTGAACAATCCATTCAAGATTATTGCAGAGCGCGAGGCTGTAGTACAGGCACAGAAAGATTTGGAAAATAGAAAAAGAAAAGCCAAGAAAAAGGCTCAGAAAACGAAATAATAAGGAGGAATCTGGTAATGGTAGTATTTACAGGTTCAACTGTTGAAGAAGCAATCCAGAAAGGATTGAAAGAATTAGATATCCCAAGACTGAAGGCTCATATCAAAGTCATTTCTCGTGAGAAAAAAGGATTTCTTGGTTTATTTGGTAAAAAACCAGCCCAAGTGGATATTGATGCTATTAGTGAAACGACAGTTGTAAAAGCAAACCAACAAGCTGTAAAGGGAGTTCCGAAGCAAATTAATGATTTGAATGAGCCTGTTAAAACAGTCAGTGAAGCAACTGTTGATTTGGGTCATGTTGTAGAGGCAATTAAAAAGATTGAGGAAGAAGGCCAAGGTATTTCTGATGAAGTCAAGGCTGAAATCTTAAAACATGAAAGACATGCCAGCACTATCTTAGAAGAAACTGGTCACATTGAGATTTTAAATGAATTACAACTTGAAGAAACTGCTCTCGAAGAAGAAGTAGAAACTCCTATTATTGAAAACCAAGCTGAGCAAACTGAAAGTCAAGAACTAGAAGACTTGGGCTTAAAAGTTGAACCGAGCTTTGATATTGAACAAGTAGCTACGGAAGTAACGACTTATGTTCAAACAATTATTGATGACATGGATGTTGAAGCTACACTTTCAAATGACTATAACCGTCGTAGCATCAATTTGCAAATTGATACTAACGAACCAGGTCGTATTATCGGCTACCATGGTAAAGTCTTGAAGGCCTTGCAACTATTGGCTCAAAATTATCTTTACAACCGCTATTCAAGAACCTTCTACATTACTATTAATGTCAATGATTATGTTGAACACCGTGCAGAAGTCTTGCAGACCTATGCGCAAAAATTGGCGACTCGTGTTTTAGAAGAAGGACGCAGTCATCAGACAGATCCAATGTCAAATAGCGAACGCAAGATTATTCATCGTATTATTTCACGTATGGATGGCGTGACCAGTTACTCTGAAGGTGATGAGCCAAATCGTTATGTTGTCGTAGATACAGAATAAGTAAAATCAGGGTTATCCTGATTTTTTGCTAGCTGGAGGAGATTAAATTAATGTTGAATAAGATAAGAGACTATTTAGACTTTGCTGATTTGCAGTACCGTAATCCTGATAAGGCGGGAGCAGAGCGAGAGAAAATGCTGGAATTGCGCCACAAAGGCCAAGAGGCTCGAAAGGCTTTTACAGAACTGGCTAAAGCCTTTCAAGCAAGTCATCCAGAATGGCAACTCCAACAGACTAGCCAGTGGATGAATCAGGCGCAACGTTTACGACCACATTTTTGGGTTTATCTACAGAGAGACGGACAAGTAACAGAACCTATGTTGGCTCTTCGTTTGTATGGGACATCTACTGACTTTGGAATTTCCTTAGAGGTCAGTTTCATCGAGCGTAAGAAAGATGAGCGAACTCTAGGCAAGCAGGCCAAAGTTTTAAAAGTTCCAACCGTTGAAGGTGTTTATTATCTAGTCTACTCTGATGGTCAAAGTCAACGGTGGGAGGCGAACGAAGAAAATCGTCAAATTTTAAGAAATAAACTATCCAATCAGGAAGTCCGAAAAGTGTTAGTTAAAATAGATGTCCCTATAACAGAGAATTCATCTGAAGAAGAAATCGTAGAAGCCCTACTGAAATCTTATGATAAAATTCTTCCATTTTATCTAGCTACGAGAAACTAAGCTAATCATTAAAATATCATAAATCATACAGTCCAAGAGTGAACAGTCCGCTGTGTAATTCTTGGTCTTTTTGTTTACGCTTTCAAATTATATAATAAACCTACAAAAACAATTCAAAAGGAGAACAATTATGGAAGTCATTTCAAGTGTTCTAAATTGGTTTTCTAGCAATATTTTGCAGAATCCCGCATTTTTCGTAGGTTTATTGGTGTTGATAGGATACGCACTTTTGAAAAAACCTGCCCACGACGTTTTCTCAGGGTTTGTTAAAGCAACAGTAGGGTATATGTTGCTCAATGTGGGTGCAGGTGGTTTGGTTACAACCTTCCGTCCGATCTTAGCAGCCCTTAACTACAAATTCCAAATTGGTGCAGCGGTTATCGACCCTTACTTTGGACTTGCTGCAGCAAACAACAAAATTGCAGCAGAGTTTCCAGATTTTGTTGGAACTGCAACTACAGCTCTATTGATTGGTTTCGGAATAAATATCTTGCTCGTAGCTCTTCGCAAGATCACGAAGGTAAGAACCCTCTTTATTACTGGTCACATCATGGTACAACAAGCTGCAACAGTATCTCTTATGGTTCTATTCTTAGTACCACAATTGCGCAATGCTTACGGTACAGCAGCGATTGGTATCATCTGTGGACTTTACTGGGCAGTTAGTTCAAATATGACTGTTGAGGCAACTCAACGCTTGACTGGTGGTGGCGGATTTGCGATTGGTCACCAACAGCAATTTGCAATCTGGTTTGTAGATAAAGTAGCAGGACGCTTTGGTAAGAAAGAAGAAAGTTTAGACAATCTTAAATTACCTAAGTTCCTCTCAATCTTCCACGATACAGTTGTTGCATCTGCTACCTTGATGCTCGTATTCTTCGGAGCCATTCTTTTAATCTTGGGTCCAGACATTATGTCTAATAAAGAAGTCATCACTTCAGGAACTCTATTCAATCCTGCTAAACAAGATTTCTTTATGTACATTATTCAAACAGCCTTTACCTTCTCAGTTTACTTGTTCGTTTTGATGCAAGGTGTCCGCATGTTCGTATCTGAGTTGACAAACGCCTTCCAAGGTATTTCAAACAAATTGTTGCCAGGCTCATTCCCAGCGGTTGACGTTGCAGCTTCTTATGGATTTGGTTCTCCAAACGCTGTCTTGTCAGGATTTGCCTTTGGTTTGATTGGTCAATTGATCACAATTGTCTTGCTCATCGTCTTTAAAAATCCGATTCTTATTATTACAGGATTTGTACCAGTGTTCTTTGACAATGCAGCCATTGCGGTCTACGCTGATAAACGCGGTGGATGGAAAGCGGCTGTTATCCTATCCTTCATCTCAGGTGTTCTCCAAGTTGCTTTAGGAGCTCTCTGTGTAGCTCTTCTTGATTTAGCATCTTATGGTGGTTACCATGGAAATATCGACTTTGAATTCCCATGGCTTGGATTTGGATATATCTTCAAATACCTTGGTATTGTTGGTTATGTACTTGTGTGTCTCTTCTTGCTTGTTATTCCTCAACTTCAATTTGCCAAAGCAAAAGATAAAGAGAAATATTACAACGGTGCAGTTCAAGAAGAAGCTTAGTATCTAGAAAAGGAGAAATAAAATGGTTAAAGTATTAGCAGCGTGCGGAAATGGAATGGGTTCATCAATGGTTATCAAGATGAAGGTTGAAAATGCTCTCCGTAAGCTTAATCAAACAGATTTTACAGTCAATTCATGCAGTGTCGGTGAAGCTAAAGGTTTAGCAGCAGGATATGACATCGTAATCGCTTCTCTTCATTTGATCCAAGAATTGGAAGGGCGAACTAATGGGAAGTTAATTGGGCTTGACAACTTGATGGATGATAAAGAAATCACTGAAAAACTCAGTCAAGCACTACAGTAAAAGGTTGGAGGGGGCTGGATAGAAACTGAGAGTCATCGTTTCTGTCCTTCTCCCTCTTTAAATAAAGGAGGCAGATATGAATTTAAAACAAGCTTTAATTGACAATGACTCGATCCGACTAGGTTTAGAAGCTAAAGACTGGAAAGAAGCAGTCAAGGTAGCAGTAGATCCCTTGATTGAAAGTGGAGCAATTTTGCCAGAGTATTACGATGCTATCATTGAATCGACTGAAGAGTATGGCCCATACTATATCTTAATGCCAGGTATGGCTATGCCCCATGCTAGACCTGAAGCTGGAGTGCAAAGAGATGCCTTTTCATTGATCACCTTACAAAATCCTGTTGTATTTTCAGATGGGAAAGAAGTTTCAGTTTTGTTGGCACTAGCAGCAACAAGCTCAAAAATTCACACAAGTGTAGCCATTCCACAGATTATTGCCTTGTTTGAATTAGAAGATTCTATCGCACGTTTACAGGTTTGCCAGACTAAGGAAGATGTCTTGACGATGATTGAAGAATCTAAGGATAGCCCTTATCTCGAGGGATTGGATTTGGAAAGTTAGAAAGAGGAATAAAGAGATGACAAAAAGAATACCTAATTTACAAGTTGCATTAGATCATTCAGACTTGCAAGGAGCGATTAAAGCAGCTGTTTCTGTTGGTCAGGAAGTAGATATTATCGAAGCTGGAACTGTTTGCTTATTACAAGTTGGAAGTGAACTGGTTGAAGTCTTGCGAAGCCTTTTTCCAGATAAGATTATTGTGGCAGACACAAAATGTGCCGATGCTGGTGGAACAGTTGCCAAAAATAATGCCGTTCGTGGTGCCGATTGGATGACTTGTATCTGTTGTGCAACCATCCCTACTATGGAAGCAGCTCTAAAGGCTATTAAGGCTGAACGAGGAGAACGAGGCGAAATCCAGATCGAGCTTTATGGCGATTGGACTTTTGAACAAGCTCAGCTTTGGCTAGATGCAGGTATCTCACAAGCTATCTATCACCAATCTCGTGATGCCCTTCTTGCTGGTGAAACTTGGGGTGAAAAAGACCTTAATAAGGTTAAAAAACTCATTGACATGGGCTTCCGTGTATCTGTAACAGGTGGTCTAGATGTAGATACTCTCAAACTCTTTGAAGGTGTTGATGTCTTTACCTTTATCGCAGGTCGTGGAATTACAGAGGCTGCGGATCCAGCAGGAGCAGCGCGTGCCTTCAAGGATGAAATCAAACGAATTTGGGGGTAAACCATGGTACGTCCAATTGGAATTTATGAAAAGGCAACCCCGATACACTTTACTTGGCCAGAACGTTTAAATTTTGCAAAGGAGTTAGGCTTTGATTTTGTCGAGATGTCTATTGATGAACGTGACGAGCGTTTAGCCAGACTTGACTGGAGCAAGGAAGAGCGCTTGGAAGTTGTCAAAGCGATTTATGAAACTGGTGTTCGTATTCCTTCTATCTGTTTTTCAGGACATCGTCGTTACCCATTGGGATCAAATGATCCAGTTCTAGAGGAAAAATCTCTGGAACTCATGAAAAAATGTATCGAATTAGCTCAGGATTTGGGAGTTCGTACGATTCAATTAGCTGGTTACGACGTTTACTATGAGGAAAAGTCACCCCAGACACGCCAACGTTTTATCAAAAATTTGAGAAAAGCTTGTGACTGGGCTGAAGAAGCTCAGGTGGTACTTGCCATCGAAATTATGGATGATCCTTTCATCAATAGCATCGAAAAATACTTGGCTGTAGAAAAAGAGATTGACTCTCCCTACCTCTTTGTCTATCCAGATATTGGGAATGTGTCTGCATGGCATAATGATGTCTACAGTGAATTTTATCTTGGCCATCATGCTATTGCAGCTCTCCACCTCAAGGATACTTATGCAGTGACAGAAAGTTCAAAGGGCCAATTCCGAGATGTACCTTTTGGGCAAGGTTGTGTCAAATGGGAAGAAGCTTTCGATATTTTAAAGCAAACCAATTATAATGGTCCTTTCCTAATCGAAATGTGGTCTGAAAATTGTGAAACTGTAGAAGAAACACGCGCAGCCATTCAAGAGGCCCAAGCCTTTCTCTACCCACTAATTAAGAAAGCAGGTTTGATGTAAGATGAATCAAGTAATCAATGCTATGCGTAAACGAGTCTGTGATGCCAATCAATCATTACCGAAACATGGACTTGTCAAATTTACCTGGGGTAATGTATCTGAAGTCAATCGCGAACTAGGTGTCATTGTTATCAAACCATCAGGCGTAGATTATGACGAATTGACACCTGAAAACATGGTAGTGACTGATCTAGATGGTAATGTCCTAGAAGGGGATTTAAGACCATCTTCTGATCTTCCAACTCATGTGCAGTTATATAAGGCTTGGTCAGAAATTGGTAGTGTGGTCCACACTCATTCGACAGAAGCTGTTGGTTGGGCTCAGGCAGGTCGTGATATTCCTTTCTACGGAACAACCCATGCAGATTATTTCTACGGTTCAATCCCTTGCGCCCGTAGTTTGACCAAGGACGAAGTAGAAGTGGCCTATGAAAAAGATACTGGCCTGGTTATCGTAGAAGAGTTTGAACGTCGAGGACTTAACCCGGTTGAAGTACCAGGAATTGTTGTACGCAATCACGGTCCATTCACCTGGGGCAAAAATCCAGAGAATGCTGTTTATCACTCTGTCGTACTAGAGGAAGTATCAAAGATGAATCGCTTTACAGAACAAATCAATCCAAGAGTTGAACCTGCTCCCCAGTACATTCTAGAAAAACACTACCAACGTAAGCATGGACCAAATGCTTATTACGGTCAAAAGAAATAAGAAATTGAATTGAAAAGAGGCTAGGACCTTTCGATCCAAGCCTCGCTTTTGTAATTGTAAGTATTCGTTATTAAGAGACTACTGTTGATAATTGAAATGCGTTAGTGAATGTGATACTATTATAAAGTTGTTTTCAAGGCAGTTGATTGATAGAGGAGTATGAAATATGGTACTGGATAAGGCAAGTTGTGATTTGCTTCAATATTTGATGGATCAAGAAACGTCCAAAACGATTATGGCGATTTCGAAAGATTTGAAAGAGTCAAGAAGGAAAATTTATTATCACATTGACAAAATCAATGCTGCTTTGGGTGATGAGGCACTTCACATTATTAGTATTCCACGAATTGGTATTCACTTAACGGAAGAGCAGAAAGATGCTTGTTGTGAACTATTATCGGAAGTAGATTCGTACGATTATATCATGAGTGCGCATGAACGTATGATGATAATGTTACTATGGATAGGTATTTCTAAAGAACGTATTACGATTGAAAAATTGATGGAGTTAACAGAGGTGTCTAGGAATACTGTTCTCAATGATTTGAATAGTATTCGTTATCAACTAACTTTGGAACAATATCAGGTGACCTTGCAAGTGAGCAAGTCACAGGGATATCATCTTCATGCCCACCCTCTTAATAAAATTCAGTATCTTCAATCGCTTCTATATCATATTTTTATGGAAGAAAATGCCACTTTTGTATCTATTTTAGAAGATAAGATGAAAGAGAGGTTAGATGGTGAGTGTTTGCTTTCTGTTGAAATGAACCAATTTTTTAAGGAACAGGTTCCTTTAGTTGAACAAGATTTAGGGAAGAAAATAAACCATCATGAAGTAACTTTTATGTTGCAGGTTCTACCTTATTTGCTGTTAAGCTGTCATAATGTTGAACAGTATCAAGAAAGACATCAGGATATAGAGAAAGAATTTTCTTTGATAAGAAAAAGAATAGAGTATCAGGTATCTAAGAAATTAGGAGAGCGGTTGTTTCAAAAGTTTAAAATTTCTTTGTCAGAACTTGAAGTTTCTCTTGTAGCTGTTCTTCTCCTCTCCTATCGTAAAGATTTGGATATTCATGCAGAAAGTGATGATTTTCGGCAATTAAAACTTGCTTTAGAAGAATTTATCTGGTATTTTGAATCACAAATCCGAATGGAGATTGAGAACAAGGATGATTTATTACGAAATTTGATGATCCACTGTAAAGCCTTGTTATTTAGAAAGACTTACGGTATTTTTTCTAAAAATCCTCTAACAAAACAAATTCGATCCAAGTATGGAGAATTATTTTTAGTCACTAGAAAATCTGCGGAAATTTTAGAAGGAGCATGGTTTATTCGGCTAACAGACGATGATATTGCCTATTTGACGATTCATATTGGAGGATTTTTAAAGTATACACCATCGTCTCAAAAAAATATGAAAAAAGTTTATCTCGTTTGTGATGAAGGTGTTGCGGTTTCGAGACTTTTGCTGAAACAATGCAAACTTTATTTTCCAAATGAGCAAATTGGCACTGTATTTACAACAGAACAATTTAAGAGTGTGGAAGATATTGCACAAGTTGATGTAGTGATTACTACTAATGATGATTTGGATAGCAGATTTCCGATTTTAAGGGTTAATCCTATCCTTGAAGCAGAAGATATTTTGAAAATGCTCGACTATCTTAAACACAATATATTTCGTAATGAGAGCAAAAGTTTCAGTGAAAATCTTTCTAGTCTTATTTCGTCTTATATTGTAGACAGCAAGTTGGCTAGTAAGTTCCAAGAAGAGGTTCAAACACTTATAAATCAAGAAATAGTAGTTCAAGCTTTTTTGGAAGATATTTGAAGGACAGTCCAATGATGAACACAAACCTGTGTTTTTCTTGGTCTTTTTTAGTGTTTTGAAGGGTGGTATACTAGTTTCAAAGATAACAATTATATCCAAAGGAGGCAACATATGCCAAACGTCAAAGAAATTACAAGAGAGTCATGGATTTTAGCTACTTTCCCAGAGTGGGGAACATGGTTGAACGAAGAAATCGAAGAAGAAGTCGTACCTGAAGGCAACTTTGCCATGTGGTGGCTAGGCAACTGTGGTACTTGGATTAAGACACCAGGTGGTGCTAACGTTGTCATGGACCTTTGGTCAAACCGTGGAAAATCAACCAAAAAAGTGAAAGATATGGTTCGTGGGCACCAAATGGCAAATATGGCAGGTGTTCGTAAGTTGCAACCAAACTTGCGTGTTCAGCCAATGGTTATCGATCCATTTGCTATCAACGAACTAGACTATTACTTAGTTTCACACTTCCATAGTGATCATATCGACCAATACACAGCTGCAGCAATTCTCAACAATCCTAAGTTAGAGCATGTTAAGTTTATCGGTCCTTACCACTGTGGACGAATCTGGGAAGGATGGGGTGTTCCAAAAGAACGTATCATCGTTGTTAAACCAGGTGACACTATCGAATTAAAAGATATGAAGATTCATGCAGTAGAATCATTTGACCGTACTTGCTTGGTAACTCTCCCAGTGAACGGTGCTGATGAGACAGGCGGTGAACTTGCTGGCTTAGCTGTTACAGATGAAGAAATGGCTCAAAAGGCTGTTAACTATATCTTTGAAACACCAGGTGGAACCATCTATCATGGTGCAGATTCTCACTTCTCAAACTATTTTGCAAAACATGGTAAAGACTTTAAAATTGATGTTGCTTTGAATAACTATGGTGAAAATCCGGTAGGTATCCAAGATAAAATGACATCTATCGACCTTCTTCGTATGGCAGAAAATCTGCGTACCAAAGTCATTATCCCAGTTCACTATGATATCTGGTCTAACTTCATGGCTTCTACTAATGAGATTCTAGAACTTTGGAAAATGAGAAAAGATCGCTTGCAATACGATTTCCATCCATTTATCTGGGAAGTTGGCGGTAAGTACACTTATCCTCAAGATCAACACTTAGTAGAATACCATCATCCACGTGGTTTTGATGATTGTTTTGAACAAGACTCTAACATTCAATTTAAAGCTTTGCTATAATATAAAAATATTCTTTGGAGGTTATCCGTATGTTGCATGATACGGATAATTTTCATATAATAGTAAAATAGAATGTGTGATTCAATAATCACCTCAAATAGAAAGGAAATTCTATGTCAAATCTATCTGTTAATGCAATTCGTTTCCTAGGTATTGACGCTATCAACAAAGCCAACTCAGGTCACCCAGGTGTGGTTATGGGAGCGGCTCCGATGGCTTACAGCCTCTTTACAAAACAACTTCGTATCAATCCAGCTCAACCAAACTGGATTAACCGCGACCGTTTTATTCTTTCAGCAGGACATGGTTCAATGCTCCTTTATGCCCTTCTTCACCTTTCTGGTTTTGAAGATGTTAGTATGGATGAGATCAAGAGCTTCCGTCAATGGGGTTCAAAAACACCAGGTCACCCAGAATTTGGCCATACGGCAGGGATTGATGCTACGACAGGTCCTCTAGGTCAAGGGATTTCAACTGCTACTGGTTTTGCCCAGGCAGAACGTTTCTTGGCAGCCAAATATAACCGCGAAGGCTACAATATCTTTGACCACTATACTTATGTTATCTGTGGAGACGGAGACTTGATGGAAGGTGTCTCAAGCGAGGCGGCTTCATACGCAGGTCTGCAAAAACTAGACAAGTTGGTTGTTCTTTATGATTCAAATGATATCAACTTGGATGGTGAGACAAAGGATTCCTTTACAGAAAGTGTTCGTGACCGTTACAATGCCTACGGTTGGCATACTGCCTTGGTTGAAGATGGAACAGACTTGGAAGCTATTCATGCTGCTATCGAAACAGCTAAAGCTTCAGGCAAGCCATCTTTGATTGAAGTGAAGACTGTTATTGGATACGGTTCTCCAAACAAACAAGGAACTAATGCTGTACACGGTGCTCCTCTTGGAGCAGATGAAACTGCAGCAACTCGTCAAGCCCTTGGTTGGGAATACGAACCATTTGAAATCCCAGAACAAGTATATGCTGATTTCAAAGAACATGTTGCAGACCGTGGTGCATCAGCTTATGAAGCATGGGCAAAACTAGTCGCAGATTACAAAGAAGCGCATCCAGAATTGGCTGCAGAAGTAGAAGCCATCATCGATGGACGTGATCCAGTTGAAGTGACTCCAGCAGACTTCCCAGCATTAGAAAATGGCTTCTCTCAAGCAACTCGTAACTCGAGTCAGGATGCTTTGAACGTTGTGGCAGCTAAGTTACCAACCTTCTTAGGTGGATCAGCTGACCTAGCTCACTCAAACATGACTTATATCAAGACTGACGGACTTCAAGACGATACTAATCGCTTGAACCGTAACATTCAGTTTGGTGTTCGTGAATTTGCAATGGGAACTATCTTGAACGGGATGGCCCTTCACGGTGGACTTCGTGTATACGGTGGAACTTTCTTCGTCTTCTCTGACTATGTGAAGGCAGCTGTTCGCTTGTCAGCCTTACAAGGACTTCCTGTGACTTATGTCTTTACCCACGATTCTATTGCGGTTGGGGAAGACGGTCCGACTCACGAACCAGTTGAGCACTTAGCAGGTCTTCGTGCTATGCCAAATCTAAATGTTTTCCGTCCAGCAGATGCGCGTGAAACGCAAGCGGCTTGGTACCTTGCAGTGACAAGTGAAAAAACACCAACTGCCCTTGTCTTGACACGTCAAAACTTGACTGTTGAAGAAGGAACAGACTTCGACAAGGTTGCAAAAGGTGCCTATGTTGTCTATGAAAATGCATCAGACTTTGATACCATCTTGATTGCGACAGGTTCAGAGGTTAATCTTGCTGTCTCAGCTGCTAAAGAATTGGCTAGTCAAGGTGCAAAAGTCCGCGTAGTCAGCATGCCATCTACAGATGTCTTTGATAAACAAGATGCAGCATACAAGGAAGAAATTCTTCCAAATGCAGTTCGCCGTCGTGTTGCAGTTGAAATGGGTGCAACTCAAAACTGGTACAAATACGTTGGTCTTGATGGCGCCGTTCTCGGTATTGATACCTTCGGAGCCTCTGCACCAGCACCAAAAGTATTGGCAGAATATGGCTTTACAGTTGAAAATCTTGTAAAAGTCGTTCAAAACTTGAAATAATTCTAAAAATCAGGGCGCAAGCTCTGGTTTTTTCTTACTAGAAAAGCAAGGTACAATCTTGTAAAAGTAGCTGAAATTTGATATAGTAGTCCTATGTAAAAGACAAAGGAGAATATAATGGAATCACAATATACATTTTTAATCATTCTTGTGGCTATGGTGGGCTTGATGTTCTTTACGCAACGCTCTCAAAAGAAACAAGCACAAAAACGTATGGAAAGCTTGAATAAATTACAAAAAGGCTATGAAGTTATTACAATCGGTGGACTTTATGGAACAGTCGATGAAGTAGATACAGAAAAGAAAACAATTGTTCTTGATGTAGATGGGGTTTACTTGACTTTTGAACTAGCTGCTATCAAGACCGTATTACCACTTAAAGAAACAGCTTCACTCGAAGGTGCGATTGAAAAATAAGACGGGATCACGAACTCCCGTTTTTCTATAAAAGAAAGGAATGGGATGAAAAAACTAGTTTTTGTCTGTCTGGGAAATATTTGCCGTAGTCCTATGGCCGAGTTTGTTATGAAATCAATGACAGATAATTATGAAATCCAAAGTCGAGCGACTTCCTCTTGGGAACATGGCAATCCGATTCATAAGGGAACTCAAGGGATTTTTCAACAGTATGAGATTCCTTATGAAAAAGGCAAGACATCGCTTCAGATTAGTAAGGAAGATTTTGAAGCCTTTGATTATATTATCGGCATGGATGCTTCAAATGTTTCTGACTTACGTCAGATGTGTCCAGCAGACTGTCAAGATAAGATTTACTCATTCGCATCTGAAAGTGTTCCAGATCCTTGGTATACAGGAGATTTTGAGGAAACCTATCGACGTGTTCAAGAGGGTTGTCAAGCTTGGTTAGAACGTTTAGAAAAGGAGAGTGAAGGTGGAAAATCTTAAGAATTTTTACGAAAAGTATCGTGTCTATCTGACTCGTCCACGTTTAGAGCTTTTGGCAGTAGTTACGATTGTTTTTTGTGCTGTGCTCGTCTTTTTTCTAAATATTCCCGGAAAAGGTGTTCTAAAGCTTGATAATGGAACCATTGTTTACGACGGTAGTCTTGTCCGTGGTAAAATGAATGGCCAAGGAACCATCACCTTCCAAAATGGAGACCAATATACAGGTGGTTTCAACAATGGAGCTTTCAACGGAAAAGGTACCTTTCAATCTAAAGAAGGCTGGACCTACGAAGGTGATTTTGTAAATGGTCAGGCTGAAGGACAAGGAAAACTAACAACAGAACAAGAAGTCGTTTATGAGGGGACTTTTAAACAAGGCGTTTTTCAACAAAAATAAGGCCTCCTTATCAAAGGAGGTATTGTTAGTATCAAAAAGTAAGCGCTTACCTGCAAATTCCTTTCTTTCCAAGCCCCCTTCCAAGTAAGTTTGTGAAATAAAAAAATTTGAAATAAATTTCACAAACTTTAAAGAAAAAACTTGATAAGTAAAGAAAACAATAAAAAATTCACAAACAATAAAAAATTCTTTGTGAAATGTCTATGAAACTGTTTACAAAGTTAAAATAATACGTTATAATTAACTTGTGAAAAAATTAACAAAGGATATCGATCCTTGAAAGCTATGGAGGAAAATATGGCTGATAAAAAAACTGTGACACCAGAAGAAAAGAAACTCGCTGCTGAAAAGCATGTCGACGGCTTGGTGCAAAAAGCTTTAGTTGCTCTTGAGGAAATGCGTAAACTCGACCAAGAACAGGTCGACTACATCGTAGCTAAAGCGTCAGTGGCAGCTTTGGATGCCCACGGAGAATTGGCTATACATGCCTATGAAGAAACAGGACGTGGTGTATTTGAAGACAAAGCAACTAAGAACTTGTTTGCTTGTGAACACGTAGTAAACAACATGCGCCACACTAAAACAGTTGGCGTTATCGAAGAAGACGATGTAACAGGTTTGACTCTTATTGCTGAACCAGTTGGCGTTGTTTGTGGTATCACTCCAACAACAAACCCAACATCAACAGCAATCTTTAAGGCTTTGATTTCATTGAAGACACGTAATCCAATTGTCTTTGCCTTCCACCCATCAGCTCAAGAATCATCAGCTCATGCAGCTCAAATCGTTCGTGATGCTGCGATTAAAGCAGGAGCTCCTGAAAACTGTGTACAGTGGATTACTGAACCATCTATGGAAGCAACTAGTGCGCTTATGAACCACGAAGGTATTGCAACAATCCTTGCAACAGGTGGTAATGCCATGGTTAAAGCGGCTTACTCATGTGGTAAACCAGCTCTTGGGGTAGGTGCCGGAAACGTTCCAGCTTATGTTGAAAAATCAGCTAACATCCGCCAGGCTGCACACGATATCGTCATGTCTAAATCATTTGACAACGGTATGGTCTGTGCCTCTGAACAAGCGGTTATCATTGATAAAGAAATTTACGATGAATTTGTAGCAGAGTTCAAATCATATCACACTTACTTTGTAAACAAAAAAGAAAAAGCACTTCTTGAAGAATTCTGCTTCGGCGTGAAAGCAAACAGCAAAAACTGTGCTGGTGCAAAATTGAACGCTGACATAGTTGGTAAACCAGCAACTTGGATTGCAGAGCAAGCAGGATTTACAGTTCCAGAAGGAACAAACATTCTTGCTGCAGAATGTAAAGAAGTTGGTGAAAACGAGCCATTGACTCGTGAAAAATTGTCACCAGTTATCGCAGTTTTGAAATCTGAAAGCCGTGAAGATGGTATTACTAAGGCTCGTCAAATGGTTGAATTTAACGGTCTTGGACACTCAGCAGCCATCCACACAGCTGATGAAGAATTGACTAAAGAATTTGGTAAAGCTGTTAAAGCTATTCGTGTTATCTGTAACTCACCTTCTACTTTCGGTGGTATCGGGGACGTTTACAATGCCTTCTTGCCATCATTGACACTCGGATGTGGTTCTTACGGACGCAACTCAGTTGGGGATAACGTTAGTGCCATTAACCTCTTGAATATCAAAAAAGTCGGAAGACGGAGAAATAACATGCAATGGATGAAACTTCCTTCAAAAACATACTTTGAACGTGATTCAATTCAATACCTTCAAAAATGTCGTGACGTTGAACGTGTCATGATCGTTACTGACCATGCCATGGTAGAGCTTGGTTTCCTTGATCGTATCATCGAACAACTTGATCTTCGTCGCAATAAGGTTGTTTACCAAATCTTTGCTGATGTAGAACCAGATCCAGATATCACTACAGTTGAACGTGGTACTGAAATCATGCGTGCTTTCAAACCAGATACAATCATCGCTCTTGGTGGTGGATCTCCAATGGATGCTGCTAAAGTAATGTGGCTCTTCTATGAACAACCAGAAGTGGACTTCCGTGACCTTGTTCAAAAATTCATGGATATCCGTAAACGTGCCTTCAAATTCCCATTGCTTGGTAAGAAGACTAAATTCATCGCGATCCCAACTACATCTGGTACAGGATCTGAAGTAACGCCATTTGCCGTTATCTCTGATAAAGCAAACAACCGTAAATACCCAATCGCTGACTACTCATTGACACCAACTGTGGCAATCGTAGACCCTGCCTTAGTATTGACAGTTCCTGGATTTGTAGCTGCTGATACTGGTATGGACGTATTGACTCACGCAACTGAAGCTTACGTATCACAAATGGCTAGCGACTACACTGACGGTCTTGCGCTTCAAGCTATCAAACTTGTATTCGAAAACCTTGAAAGCTCAGTTAAGAATGCAGATTTCCATTCACGTGAGAAAATGCATAACGCTTCAACAATCGCTGGTATGGCCTTTGCCAATGCCTTCTTAGGTATTTCTCACTCAATGGCCCATAAGATTGGTGCGCAATTCCACACAATCCACGGTCGTACAAATGCAATCTTGCTCCCATACGTTATCCGCTACAACGGTACACGTCCAGCTAAGACAGCAACATGGCCTAAGTACAACTACTACCGTGCAGATGAGAAGTACCAAGACATCGCTCGTATGCTTGGACTTCCAGCTTCTACTCCAGAAGAAGGTGTGGAATCTTACGCAAAAGCTGTCTACGAACTTGGTGAGCGCGTAGGTATCCAGATGAACTTCAAAGCACAAGGTATCGACGAAAAAGAATGGAAAGAACATTCACGTGAATTGGCCTTCCTTGCTTACGAAGACCAATGTTCACCTGCTAACCCACGCCTTCCAATGGTTGACCATATGCAAGAAATCATCGAAGATTCTTACTATGGCTACAAAGAAAGACCAGGACGCCGTAAATAATTGTTATCAGCCTAGAGGCAGGAATTTCCTGTCTCTTTTTTGTAAAATTGGAAGATTGAAAATAATTTTTAGCTTTTCTATTTTCACTTTTCATTTTAAAAGGAAACCGGTAAATGACTAGGTAGACAAAGAAAGACAGCAGTATAGGCTTTCAAAGGAGAAAGAAAAATAAGTGAGGTGTAGACAAAAAACAACGCCCGTACTTGCAATTCAACTCAAATAGTTATATAATAGGTTTGTTGAAAGGTGATTTGTAGTGATTCAAGTTACTCTTTTCACAATAAAAATTTCATGATTTTCATAAGGAGGAAATCACTAATGGTAGTTAAAGTTGGTATTAACGGTTTCGGACGTATCGGTCGTCTTGCTTTCCGCCGTATCCAAAACGTAGAAGGTGTTGAAGTTACTCGCATCAACGACCTTACAGATCCAGTTATGCTTGCACACTTGTTGAAATATGACACAACTCAAGGTCGTTTCGACGGAACTGTGGAAGTTAGAGAAGGTGGATTTGAAGTTAACGGTAAATTCATCCGTGTTTCTGCTGAACGTGATCCAGAACAAATCGACTGGGCTAACGACGGTGTAGAAATCGTTCTTGAAGCTACTGGTTTCTTTGCTAAGAAAGCAGCTGCTGAAAAACACTTGCACCCAGGTGGAGCTAAGAAAGTTGTTATTACTGCTCCTGGTGGAAACGACGTTAAAACAGTTGTATTCAACACTAACCACGATGTTCTTGACGGTACTGAAACAGTTATCTCAGGTGCTTCATGTACTACAAACTGCTTGGCTCCTATGGCTAAAGCTCTTCAAGACAACTTTGGTGTTGTTGAAGGATTGATGACTACTATCCACGCTTACACTGGTGACCAAATGATCCTTGACGGACCACACCGTGGTGGTGACCTTCGCCGTGCTCGCGCTGGTGCTGCAAACATCGTTCCTAACTCAACTGGTGCTGCAAAAGCTATCGGTCTTGTAATTCCAGAATTGAACGGTAAACTTGACGGATCTGCACAACGCGTTCCAACTCCAACTGGATCAGTTACTGAATTGGTAGCTGTTCTTGAAAAGAACGTTACTGTTGATGAAGTGAACGCAGCTATGAAAGCAGCTTCAAACGAATCATACGGTTACACAGAAGATCCAATCGTATCTTCAGATATCGTAGGTATGTCTTACGGTTCATTGTTTGACGCAACTCAAACTAAAGTTCTTGACGTTGACGGTAAACAATTGGTTAAAGTTGTTTCATGGTACGACAACGAAATGTCATACACTGCACAACTTGTTCGTACTCTTGAATACTTCGCAAAAATCGCTAAATAATTCTTGAGTCGATAGAAAAGCAAGGCCTCTGGTCTTGCTTTTCTTATATGGAAAAATGGATGACACAATCATCCATTCTTTTTTAATTCTTTTTCAAAAGTATTTGAAAGGGTAGTGAAAGTTAGCTTCTCTAAAGTAAGTGGATGGGTAAAGGAAAGTCGAAAGGCGTGGAGCATAAGACGACTTGTCTTTGATTTACTATTATAGAGAGGATCACCCAGGATAGGAAGATCATGATGGGAAAGGTGGACACGAATCTGATGGGTTCGCCCTGTCTTTAGTTTGCAACGAACTAAGGAAGTTTTGTTTGGGAATTGCTTTAATCTGCTTACATGCGTTTCAGCATATTGCCCATTTTTTGTATCAACTATTCGTTTTCTGCGGTCATGGCGATCACGCCCAATTTTGTCCCTGAAAACAAGCTCTTTGCTGTTGATATTTCCATCAACTAGTGCCCAGTATTCCCTAGAAATCTCTTTTTTCTCCAGTAAGCGATTGAGAATAGGCAGGATAAAAGGATTTTTAGCAAAGAGAACCAAACCACTGGTTTCCATGTCCAGACGATGAACGACATAGCAGGTTTGGCCAACATAGGCACTGACATGGTTAAGAAGGGCGGTTTCGTTTGGCTGATTACCATGCGTTTTCATCCCCTCTGGTTTGTTCACAATAACTAAGTGTTGATCTTGATAAACTTCCTGAATGAGGTTTGGGTTGCCCCAAGGAATTTCTTTTTCGGGATAATCTTCCTCGTCAAAAGCCAATTGGCAAACATCTCCAGGATTTACCGTCTCGTTCCAATGAACTTCTCGCTGATTAATCAAAATGTGTTTCTTGATTCTCAAAAAATGACGGATTTTTCTAGGGATGAGGAGTTGTTCCTCAAGTAATTGCTTTACCGTCATTTGAGGTAGAGAGTCTGGTAATGTAAATGTGAATTTCATACAGATATTGTAACAAAAAAAGCCCTATTTGGATAGAAAATAGCTAAATTCTTGTCTTCCCATGATGAAGATGATAAAATAAACGCATGAAATTAGATAAATTATTTGAGAAATTTCTTTCTCTTTTTAAAAAAGAAACAAGTGAATCAGAGGATTCTGATTCTACTAGCTTACGTCGCTCTCGTAGTGATCGAAAAAAATTAGCCCAAGTAGGTCCGATTCGAAAATTCTGGCGTCGCTATCATCTAACAAAGATTGTCCTTATACTAGGTTTGAGTGCAGGTTTGCTAGTTGGAACCTATTTGTTTGCTGTAGCCAAGTCAACCAATGTCAATGATTTACAAAATGCCTTGAAAACTCGGACTATCATTTTTGACCGTGAAGAAAAAGAGGCCGGTGCCTTGTCTGGTCAAAAAGGAACTTATGTTGAATTGACTGATATCAGTAAAAATTTGCAGAATGCCGTTATTGCGACAGAAGACCGTTCTTTTTATAAAAATGACGGGATTAACTATGGTCGTTTCTTCTTGGCTATTGTAACTGCTGGTCGTTCAGGTGGTGGTTCTACTATTACCCAACAGCTGGCTAAAAACGCCTATCTGTCGCAGGATCAAACTGTTGAGAGAAAAGCGAAAGAATTTTTCCTTGCCTTAGAATTAACAAAAAAATATAGTAAGGATCAAATTCTAACCATGTACCTTAACAACGCTTATTTTGGAAATGGTGTGTGGGGTGTAGAAGATGCGAGTAAGAAATACTTTGGAGTTTCTGCATCAGAAGTGAGTTTGGATCAAGCTGCGACTCTGGCAGGGATGCTCAAGGGGCCGGAACTGTATAATCCCTTGAATTCCGTAGAAGATTCTACCAATCGGCGCGATACTGTCTTGCAGAATATGGTTGCAGCGGGTTACATTGATAAAAACCAAGAAACCGAAGCTGTTGAAGTTGATATGACTTCGCAATTGCACGATAAGTATGAAGGGAAAATTTCAGATTACCGCTATCCTTCTTATTTTGATGCGGTGGTTAATGAAGCCGTTTCCAAGTATAATCTAACAGAGGAAGAAATTGTCAATAATGGCTACCGCATTTACACAGAGTTGGACCAAAACTACCAAGCAAATATGCAGGTTGTCTATGAAAATACAGCTCTATTTCCTAGGGCAGAGGATGGAACATTTGCTCAATCAGGAAGTGTAGCTCTCGAACCAAAAACAGGGGGAGTTCGTGGAGTTGTCGGTCAAGTTGCTGATAATGATAAAACTGGATTCCGGAATTTCAACTATGCAACTCAATCAAAACGTAGTCCTGGTTCTACAATTAAGCCTTTAGTTGTTTATACGCCAGCAGTTGAAGCAGGCTGGGCTTTGAATAAGCAGTTGGATAACCATACCATGCAGTATGATAGCTATAAGGTTGATAACTATGCAGGGATCAAAACGAGTCGAGAAGTTCCTATGTATCAAGCCTTGGCAGAATCGCTTAATCTGCCTGCTGTTGCCACTGTTAATGATTTGGGCGTCGACAAGGCTTTTGAGGCGGGCGAAAAATTCGGACTCAACATGGAAAAGGTCGATCGTGTTCTTGGCGTCGCCTTGGGAAGTGGTGTTGAAACCAACCCTCTGCAAATGGCTCAAGCATATGCTGCCTTTGCAAATGAAGGTTTAATGCCGGAAGCTCATTTTATTAGTAGAATTGAAAATGCTAGTGGTCAGGTCATTGCGAGCCATAAAAATTCACAAAAACGGGTGATTGATAAGTCTGTAGCTGATAAGATGACCAGTATGATGTTGGGGACATTTACCAACGGTACCGGTATTAGTTCATCTCCTGCAGATTATGTCATGGCAGGAAAAACTGGAACAACTGAAGCTGTTTTCAATCCTGAATACACAAGTGACCAGTGGGTGATTGGTTATACTCCGGATGTAGTGATTAGTCACTGGCTTGGTTTCCCTACCACTGATGAAAGCCACTATCTAGCAGGATCTACTTCAAACGGTGCAGCCCATGTCTTTAGAAACATTGCAAATACCATTTTACCTTATACGCCAGGAAGTACCTTTACGGTTGAAAATGCTTATAAGCAAAATGGAATTGCACCAGCCAATACAAGAAATCAAGTACAGAGTAATGAAGAAAATCAGGCGGATAATAGCCTTTCTGATATTAGAAGTCGTGCACAAAATCTGGTAGATGAGGCTAGTCGGGCTATCTCGGATGCTAAGATTAAGGAAAAGGCTCAAACAATATGGGATTCGGTAGTCAATCTATTTCGCTAAGATGCTTGTCAAAGCCTAGCTTTCTTGTTATAATAGACAAGATGGAGGCGTTATGGCACTAAAAAAAGCAAGTCTAGCTTGTGCGGTTTGTGGTTCAAGAAACTATTCAATTAAGATCAGCGGAAACCCCAAGCCAACACGACTAGAAGTAAATAAATTTTGTAAACATTGTGGTAAGTACACTACACACAGAGAAACGAGATAGGAGAGAGCGATGCGTTTTATTGGAGATATTTTTAGACTTCTTAAAGACACAACATGGCCAACTCGCAAGGAAAGCTGGAGAGATTTTCGTTCTATCATGGAATACACAGCTTTCTTTGTAATAATTATTTACATTTTTGACCAGTTGATTGTTTCAGGTTTGATTCGATTTATTAACATTTTTTAGAAGGCTAGTGGAGTTATTTACACTAGAGATCTTCTATTATGAAAGGAAATATCATGGATAGTTTTGATAAAGGGTGGTTTGTTTTACAAACTTATTCTGGTTATGAAAATAAGGTAAAAGAAAATCTATTACAGCGTGCACAAACCTACAACATGTTGGATAATATTCTACGCGTTGAAATTCCAACACAAACAGTGCAAGTTGAAAAGAATGGAAAGAGAAAAGAAGTGGAAGAAAATCGCTTTCCAGGTTATGTTCTTGTAGAAATGGTCATGACAGATGAAGCTTGGTTTGTTGTTCGAAACACACCAAACGTTACAGGATTCGTTGGATCTCACGGGAATAGATCTAAACCAACTCCATTATTGGAACAAGAAATTCGTGATATCTTGATTTCTATGGGACAAACCGTACAGGAGTTTGATATCGATGTTGAAGTTGGTCAAACTGTACGTATTATTGATGGCGCTTTTGCAGACTATACTGGTAAGATTACAGAGATTGATAACAATAAAGTGAAGATGATTATCTCTATGTTTGGTAATGACACAGTTGCAGAAGTAAACCTAAATCAAATTGCAGAATTATAACCCTGAGAGAGGCTTGTCCTCTCTTTTTTGTGCAGTTGAGACGATGTAAGAAACAGAATGGATGAAATGAATCAAATTATCTTCTTTATTTGTTAAACTGTATCTAGAAAGGGGAACATTATGATTAAAGTATTATATGAAGAAGTCCAGGGGATTGTATATAAGTGTAGAAATGAATATTACCTTCATTTATGGGAGCTATCGGATTGGGACCAAGAGGGCATGATTTGCTTACATGAATTGATTAGCAGAGAAGAAGAGCTGGCAGAAGATATTCCTCGTTTAAGAAAATATTTCAAAACCAAGTTTCGGAATCGAATCCTAGACTATATCCGTAAGCAGGAAAGTCAAAAACGAAGATATGATAAAGAACCGTATGAAGAAGTAGGTGAGATTAGTCATCGTATCAGTGAGGGAGGTCTGTGGCTAGATGAGTATTATCTCTTTCATGAGACATTAAGAGATTATAGAAGCAAACAAAGTAAAGACAAACAAGAAGAGTTAGAGCGCGTCTTAAGACATGAACGCTTCCGAGGGCGTCAAAGAGTGCTAAATGACTTACGTATTGTGTTTAAAGAGTTTGACATCCGTACTCGGTAAGAAGCTATGCAAAAAAAGAAAAAAACAGAAAAAGTTGTTGACAAGTCTGAAAAAGTCTGTATAATAGTAAGAGTTGAAAACAA
>NZ_JBKOTR010000011.1:0-51173 GCF_049738015.1 Streptococcus sp. CL5.50 | reverse complement strand
CTTTTTTCTGATATTGAACTAAAATTGAAGAATTGTTTACATAAAAAAGCTCTATACACTTGATGGGCATAGAGCAAACGGAGCTTTATTTTACATAGAGTTCTTGATTTTTTAGGACAATTTCTCGTACACTTGCAAACTTCTTAAGTTTTTTGATTTCTTCTGGATGAGTGACGAGAGTGATAACGTAACCTTCCTTCCCCATACGACCAGTACGGCCAGCACGGTGAGTGTAGGTTTCGCTATCTCTAGGAACATCAAAGTTTACGACACATTCGAGGCTATCGATATCAATTCCACGAGCCAGAAGGTCTGTTGCGAGAAGTAGGGTTAGTTGCTTGTCTTTAAACTTTTCTAAGATGACTTTTCTAAATTTGACATTGACATCACTAGCTAGAGAAACAGCCAAGATATCACGATACTGTAATTTTTCTTCTGCGCTTCCAAGGTCTGATAGGCTGTTAAAGAAGACCAAACCGCGGAAATCTTCAACATGAGCTAGTTTTCGTAGCATATCCACTCGGTGACGTTGATCTACCTGCATATAGAAATGTTGGATGTTGTCCAATTTTTGGTCAGAGAGATCAATGGTACGTGTGTTAGGCGCAATCTTTTCTTGGTCAAACTTGGTCGTCGCACTCATGTAGACGAGTTGGTGGTCACGAGGTGCGTAGTGAGTGATTTTCTCGACAAAGTGAATCTGAGAATCATCTAGCAATTGGTCGAATTCATCCAGGATGATGGTTTCCACATTCATCATCTTGATTTTTTTCAATTTAATTAGTTCAAAGATACGGCCAGGAGTTCCAATCAGAATTTCTGGTCCTTTTTTTAGGCGTTCAATCTGGCGTTTCTGACTTGAGCCTGATAGGAAGAGCTGAGCAGTCAAGCCGATAGCTTCAGCCCACGTTTTACATACGTCAAAAATCTGTCCAGCTAGTTCTGTATTTGGTGCTAGAATCAAGAGTTGCTGCGCTTTTTTCTTTTGTAGTCTGAGAAGGCTTGGTAGGAGGTAAGCTAGGGTCTTACCAGTTCCTGTTGGGCTCACTCCTAGGAGGTTTTCTCCAGCAAGAAGGGGCTCAAATAGTTGGGTTTGAATGGGAGTGAATTCTTGGAAACCGAGTTGGTCACTCAGTTCTTGCCATTCAGTCGGTAGTTTGGTTTTCATTTTTCTGCCTCAAATCTAATGCCAGCAGTCTGGCGCATAGTATATAGTAGCTCATGAACTGAACTTGCATCTTCCAGCCAAGTTTGGTAGAGATTCAGATCTGGTTGCTGGATCATGTGTGCAAATGCAGCGACTTCCTCAGTCATCGTATGAGGAGCCTGTTGGATAGGGAGTTGGATTTGATTGCCTTGGTGGTCGGTAAAAATAGCCGAGCTGATATGTTCGATCGTGTTGAGAGTCAAGGTTCCATCTGTTGTGTGAATTTCACAAGGAAGATTGGAAGTGATGTTTTTCCCAGCCTTGATGTGAACTTGAAAGTCTGGGTAGAAGAGGATTCCGTCACCATTTAGGTCAATGCTATTGTCAAGCTGTTGCCCCTGATAGGTTGCATCCTTAGCTTTTCCAAAGAGACGAACGGCAGCGTAGAGAGGATAAATCCCCAAATCCATAAGCGCTCCACCAGCAAAACGATCTGAGAAGACATTTGGTATCTCCCCAGCCAACAAGTTAGGCATTTTGGAAGAATACTTGGCATAGTTGAAATCTGCTCCCAAAATTTGTTTGTCTGCTAAAAAGTTTTTGATAGTAGTAAAAGTTTTCTCATGGTAATTACGAGCTGCTTCGAAGATAAAACAGTGATTTTTTTCAGCTGTTTGAATCAAATCCAGCCATTCTTGTGGTTGAGTGACAGCTGGCTTTTCAAGAATAACATGTTTACCAGCAGACAAGGCAGCCTTTGTCTGAGCAAAATGCAAGGAGTTTGGACTGGCAATATAGACCACATCAAAGGAGCTCTTGACTAAGTCTTCTAATTGATCAAAGAGCTGGATATCTTGATAGCGAGAAGCAAAGGTTGCTGCAGTTTCTAGTTTTCTAGAATAGACTGCGACCAACTGGTATTCTCCACTGGTATGGGCTGCCTCTATGAAGTGGTGGCTGATAGCCCCTGTTCCGATGACACCTAATTTAAGCATAGTTACTCCTTTTCCAATTTCAAATCCTTCTTTCATTATAACATAGATAGACAGGACTATCCAACAGAGGGGAAAAAATTTCAAATAAGCTACTAGGTCTTTTCCAAAGAAAGTGGTACAATAATGAGATAAGTAAATGAAATGGGAGGGAAAATGAGGTTATTACCTATAAGAAAAATATCACGTCAGTCTAAGAGGCTAGCGCTTTTTTTGACTTTTTGTGCAGGTTATGTAGATGCCTATACGTTTATTGTGCGAGGGAATACTCTTGTAGCTGGACAAACTGGGAATGTCGTCTTTCTTTCAGTAGAATTAATTCAAAATAATGTTTCAGATGTTAGGGACAAGGTTCTCACCTTGTTAGCTTTTATGATGGGAGTCTTTCTATTAACAATTTATAAGGAAAAATTGAGAATTGTGAAAAAGCCAATTTTGTCATTGCTTCCTTTAGCAATCTTATCAATCATTATTGGTTTTGTGCCGCAGACTGTAGATAATATCTATCTAGTACCGCCCTTGGCCTTCTGTATGGGATTGGTGACAACTGCTTTTGGAGAAGTGTCGGGTATTGCCTATAATAACGCTTTTATGACAGGGAATATCAAACGGACCATGCTGGCTTTTGGAGATTATTTCCGAACCAAGCACACACCTTTTTTGCGTGAAGGATTCATCTTTGTTAGCCTGCTTAGTAGTTTTGTCCTTGGCGTTGTCTTTTCAGCCTATTTGACGATTTTCTATCATGAAAAGACCATTCTTGGTGTTCCTATTATGATGAGTATTTTTTACCTCAGCATGCTTTTTGCCTCTTGGCAGAAAAAAGTAAAAGAAAAAGCTTCATTTTAGGTGTTATTACTTGTAAGAAAATAGGAGATATGCTATACTTGAAGAGTTGACTATGCACGATCCTGTGCAACCGCACGAACATCGTTGCTTGATTATTCAAGTTTAAGTGGTTCGTCCCACGATGCTAGGCGAGTCTTCACAAAAAATTCGGGGAAACCCATAAAAATCATAGGAGGTGCATAATGAGCACATACGCAATTATCAAAACTGGCGGAAAACAAGTTAAAGTTGAAGTTGGTCAAGCAGTTTACGTTGAAAAATTGAACGTTGAAGCTGGTCAAGAAGTTACTTTTAACGAAGTTGTTCTTGTTGGTGGTGAAAACACTGTTGTCGGAACTCCACTTGTTGCTGGAGCTACTGTAGTTGGAACTGTTGAAAAACAAGGAAAACAAAAGAAAGTTGTTACTTACAAGTACAAACCTAAAAAAGGTAGCCACCGTAAACAAGGTCACCGTCAACCATATACAAAAGTTGTCATCAACGCAATCAACGCTTAATTTTAAGGAGAACACATGATACAAGCAGTCTTTGAGAGAGCCGAAGATGGCGAGCTGAGGAGTGCGGAAATTACTGGACACGCCGAGAGTGGCGAATACGGCTTAGATGTCGTGTGTGCATCGGTTTCTACGCTTGCCATTAACTTTATCAATTCTATTGAGAAATTTGCAGGCTATGAACCAATCCTAGAATTAAACGAAGATGAAGGTGGCTATCTGATGGTTGAGATTCCAAAAGATCTTCCTTCACACCAGAGAGAAATGACCCAGTTATTCTTTGAATCATTTTTCTTAGGTATGGCAAACTTATCGGAGAACTCTTCTGAGTTCGTCCAAACCAGAGTTATCACAGAAAACTAACACGGAGGAAAACATTATGTTAAAAATGACTCTTAACAACTTGCAACTTTTCGCCCACAAAAAAGGTGGAGGTTCTACATCAAACGGACGTGATTCACAAGCGAAACGTCTTGGAGCTAAAGCAGCTGACGGACAAACTGTAACAGGTGGATCAATCCTTTACCGTCAACGTGGTACACACATCTACCCAGGTGTAAACGTTGGACGTGGTGGAGACGATACTTTGTTCGCTAAAGTTGAAGGCGTAGTACGCTTTGAACGTAAAGGACGCGATAAAAAGCAGGTTTCTGTTTACCCAATCGCTAAATAAAAAGGTCCAGTGAACCTTTTTATCCCGAGCCTTAAAATATAAAGGCGAGGAAGCTAGAAGTAGCATTAAATAAGGCTTTCCGAGTTTTCGGAGAGCCTATTTTTTTGTTTTGATACCCATGCTGATACCCATATTTTAAAAACCAATGTAAGAAGCGAATTTATCAGCTACTTTATTTTACGTTGAATGTAAAACTTTTACAATAATGAATTTTATAAGGGAATAAGATATTGTAAAAATTGCTAAGATTTGATATTATAATTGTATCTGAGTAAGTAAGCAGGAATATGGAAAGGAGTGAACCTGTATGAAAAAGCTTATCACCATGATAGTCTGTTCAATCTCTTTTCTTGTTCTATCTGCTTGTGTCAGTAAGAAAAAACTTATTCTTCCTGAACCTGAAACTATTTCTGTAATTTCTCTGCAGAAAAAAACCTCTGAAGATATTAAAACTATCAACAAGAGAGAAGAAATTTCAAAATTGATTAAGGAGATACAGAGACAGTCAAAATCTACCTCTTTGGAGAGTGTAAATGATCAACCGACAAATGTTAAAGATTATATCATTATCAAGTTTTATCATCAGAATGAAGAAAAGGATAGTGTAGTCTATCTATATACTAAGAAGAAAAGACAGTATATTGAGCAACCTTATGCTGGTATTTGGCAAGTAAGTCCAGATATAGCCAATAGGATTAAAGAGTTTTTTTCTAGTTGATTTATAGGACAAAAGAAAATGTTAGAGGCTTTTCTTGCAACATATTATAAACGGTAAATCAACAAGATTTGCTGTTTTTATTTGTTTGAACCAAAATGAGGACTGAAAAAGACATTATTCTAATTCTTGTATTGGGTTGTTAGACTCTTCATTGGAATTTGAAAATTTCCAGACTTTTTTCCTTTTTGGAAAACTTCTAAAATATGGTATAATGAAAAGATAAAGAAGTTGGGGGTAGAAGATGAACATTCAACAATTACGCTATGTTGTTGCCATTGCCAATAGCGGTACTTTCCGTGAAGCTGCTGAGAAGATGTATGTCAGTCAGCCCAGTTTGTCCATTTCTGTTCGTGATTTGGAAAAAGAGTTGGGTTTTAAGATTTTCCGTCGGACCAGCTCAGGGACTTTCTTGACCCGTCGTGGTATGGAATTCTATGAAAAAGCGCAAGAATTGGTTAAAGGATTTGATATTTTTCAAAATCAGTATGCCAATCCTGAGGAAGAAAAGGATGAATTTTCCATTGCCAGTCAGCACTATGACTTCTTGCCACCAACCATTACTGCCTTTTCAGAGCGCTATCCTGATTACAAAAATTTCCGTATTTTTGAGTCTACTACAGTTCAAATACTTGATGAAGTAGCTCAGGGGCACAGTGAGATTGGGATTATCTACCTCAACAATCAAAATAAAAAGGGGATCATGCAAAGGGTTGAAAAGTTAGGCCTTGAGGTCATTGAATTGATTCCCTTCCATACCCATATTTATCTTCGTGAGGGGCATCCTTTGGCTCAGAAAGAGGAATTGGTCATGGAGGATTTAGCGGATCTACCAACGGTTCGTTTCACTCAAGAGAAAGACGAGTACCTTTATTATTCAGAGAACTTTGTCGATACCAGTGCTAGTTCACAGATGTTTAATGTGACAGACCGTGCTACCTTGAATGGTATTTTGGAGCGGACGGACGCCTATGCGACAGGTTCTGGATTTTTAGATAGTGACAGTGTTAATGGTATTACAGTTATTCGTCTCAAGGATAAATTGGATAATCGCATGGTCTATGTTAAACGTGAAGAAGTAGAGCTTTGTCAAGCTGGGACTCTTTTCGTAGAAGTCATGCAAGAATATTTTGATCAAAAGAGGAAATCATGAAAAAAAGAGCAATAGTGGCAGTCATTGTACTGCTTTTGATTGGGCTGGATCAGTTAGTTAAATCCTATATCGTCCAACAGATTCCACTGGGTGAAGTTCGTTCTTGGATTCCCAATTTCGTTAGTTTGACCTACCTGCAAAATCGAGGGGCAGCCTTTTCGATGCTACAAGACCAGCAGTGGTTATTTGCTATCATTACACTGGTCGTTATGGTAGGTGCCATTTGGTATCTACATAAACACATGGAGGACTCATTCTGGATGGTCTTGGGTTTGACCTTGATAATCGCAGGTGGTCTTGGAAACTTTATTGACAGGATTAGTCAGGGCTTTGTTGTGGATATGTTCCACCTTGACTTTATCAATTTTGCAATTTTCAATGTGGCAGATAGCTATCTGACTGTTGGAGTGATTATTTTATTGATTGCAATGTTAAAAGAGGAAATAAATGGAAATTAAAATTGAAAGTGGTGGCTTGCGTTTAGATAAGGCTTTGTCGGATTTGACAGAATTATCACGCAGTCTCGCGAATGAACAAATCAAATCAGGCCAGGTCTTGGTCAATGGCCAAGTCAAGAAAGCTAAATACACAGTTCAAGAGGGTGATATCGTCACTTACCATGTACCGGAGCCAGAGGTCTTAGAGTATGTGGCTGAAAATCTTCCGCTAGAAATCATCTACCAAGATGAGGATGTGGCCGTCGTTAACAAACCTCAGGGGATGGTTGTGCATCCGAGTGCTGGTCATACTAGTGGAACTCTGGTAAATGCCCTTATGTATCATATTAAGGACTTGTCGGGTATCAATGGGGTTCTACGCCCAGGAATTGTTCATCGTATTGATAAGGATACATCAGGCCTTCTCATGATTGCTAAAAACGATGAGGCGCATCTAGCACTTGCCCAAGAACTCAAGGATAAAAAGTCTCTCCGCAAATATTGGGCGATTGTTCATGGAAATCTGCCTAATGATCGTGGTGTGATTGAAGCTCCGATTGGCCGTAGTGAAAAAGACCGTAAGAAACAGGCTGTGACTGCTAAAGGGAAGCCTGCAGTGACCCGTTTCCACGTCTTGGAACGCTTTGGTGATTATAGCTTAGTGGAGTTGCAACTGGAGACAGGGCGTACACACCAAATCCGTGTCCACATGGCTTATATTGGTCATCCAGTCGCTGGTGATGAAGTCTATGGTCCTCGCAAGACTTTGAAAGGACATGGACAATTTCTTCATGCCAAGACGCTAGGATTTACCCATCCGAGAACAGGTGAGACCTTGGAATTTACAGCAGATATTCCAGAGCTTTTTAAGGAAACCTTGGAGAAATTAAGGAGGTAAGAATGAAAAAGAAATTAACTAGTTTAGCACTTGTAGGCGCTTTTTTAGGTTTGTCATGGTATGGGAATGTTCAAGCTCAAGAAAGTTCAGGAAATAAAATCCACTTTATCAATGTTCAAGAAGGTGGCAGTGATGCGATTATTCTTGAAAGCAATGGACATTTTGCCATGGTGGATACAGGAGAAGATTATGATTTCCCAGATGGAAGTGATTCTCGCTATCCATGGAGAGAAGGAATTGAAACGTCTTATAAGCATGTTCTAACAGACCGTGTCTTTCGTCGTTTGAAGGAATTGGGTGTTCAAAAACTTGATTTTATTTTAGTCACTCATACTCACAGTGACCATATTGGAAATGTTGATGAATTACTGTCTACCTATCCAGTTGACCGAGTTTATCTTAAAAAATATAGTGATAATCGTATTACTAATTCTGAACGTCTATGGGATAATCTGTATGGCTATGATAAGGTTTTACAGACTGCCGCCGAAAAAGGTGTTTCAGTGATTCAAAACATCACACAAGGGGATGCTCATTTTCAGTTTGGAGACATGGATATTCAGCTCTATAATTATGAAAATGAAACAGATTCGTCGGGTGAATTAAAGAAAATTTGGGATGATAATTCTAATTCCTTGATTAGCGTGGTGAAAGTCAATGGTAAGAAAATTTACCTTGGGGGCGACTTAGATAATGTTCATGGAGCAGAAGACAAGTATGGTCCTCTCATTGGAAAAGTTGATTTGATGAAGTTTAATCATCACCATGATACCAACAAATCAAATACCAAGGATTTCATCAGAAATTTGAGTCCGAGTTTGATTGTTCAAACTTCGGATAGTCTACCTTGGAAAAATGGTGTTGATAGTGAGTATGTCAATTGGATCAAAGAACGTGGAATTGAGAGAATTAACGCAGCCAGCAAAGACTATGATGCGACAGTTTTTGATATTCGAAAAGACGGTTTAGTAAACATTTCAACTTCCTACAAGCCGATTCCAAGTTTTCAAGCTGGTTGGCATAAGAGTGCATATGGAAACTGGTGGTATCAAGCGCCTGATTCTACAGGAGAATATGCAGTAGGTTGGAATGAAATCAAAGGTGAGTGGTATTACTTCAACCAAACGGGTATCTTGTTACAGAATCAATGGAAAAAATGGAACAATCGTTGGTTCTATTTGACAGACTCTGGTGCTTCTGCTAAAAATTGGAAAAAAATCGATGGAAGCTGGTATTATTTCAACAAAGAAAATCAGATGGAAATTGGTTGGGTAAATACTGGAAGTCAGAACTATTATTTATCAAACGATGGATCTATGAAGACAGGTTGGCTTCAATATAAGGGGCAATGGTATTACTTTGCTCAATCAGGAGAAATGAAAACGGGTTGGGTAAAAGATAAAGAAACCTGGTACTATATGGATTCTACTGGTATCATGAAGACAGGCGAGATAGAAGTTGCTGGTCATCATTACTATCTAGAAGATTCAGGAGCTATGAAGCAAGGTTGGCTTAAAAAGGCAAATGCTTGGTATTTCTACAAGACAGATGGTTCACGAGCTGTTGGTTGGATTAAAGACAAGGATAAATGGTACTTCTTGAAAGAAAATGGTCAATTGCTTGTGAACGGTAAGACACCAGAAGGCTATACTGTTGATTCAAGTGGTGCCTGGTTAGTGGATGTTCCGGTAGAGAAATCTGTTACAACTAAAGTCACAAGTCATTCAGAAATAAAAGAATCCAATGAAGTAGTGAAAAAAGATCTTGAAAATAAAGAAACGAGTCAACACGAAAGTATTACAAGTTCTTCAACTAGTCAAGATTTGACTTCTTCAACTTCACAAAGCTCTGAAACGAGTGCAAACAAATCGGAATCAGAACAGTAGTAAAAAAGAAGGTTTTAGGGCCTTCTTTTTCCTATCAACTCTTTTCTATTTCCTACCATTCATGTTATAATGGATAAATATGAAGAATCGGAGTAAGACTATGAAATACAAACGGATCGTCTTTAAGGTGGGGACTTCTTCTCTGACAAATGAGGATGGAAGTTTATCACGTAGTAAGGTAAAGGCTATTACCCAGCAGTTGGCTATGTTGCACGAGGCGGGTCATGAGTTGATTTTGGTGTCGTCGGGAGCCATTGCGGCTGGTTTTGGGGCCTTAGGATTTAAAAAGCGTCCGACTAAGATTGCTGATAAGCAGGCTTCAGCAGCGGTAGGACAGGGCCTTTTGTTGGAAGAATACACGACCAATCTTCTCTTGCGCCAAATCGTTTCTGCACAAATCTTGCTGACCCAGGATGACTTTGTGGATAAGCGCCGTTATAAAAATGCCCATCAGGCTTTGTCGGTTCTACTTAGCCGTGGAGCGATTCCTATCATCAACGAGAATGACAGTGTCGTCATTGATGAGCTCAAGGTCGGGGACAATGACACTCTAAGTGCCCAGGTAGCAGCCATGGTTCAAGCAGACCTTTTGGTCCTCTTGACAGACGTAGACGGTCTATATACTGGAAATCCTAATTCAGATCCAACAGCCAAACGCTTGGAGCGAATCGAGACCATCAATCGTGAGATTATCGATATGGCCGGTGGAGCTGGTTCGTCTAATGGTACAGGTGGCATGTTAACCAAAATCAAAGCCGCAACTATCGCGACGGAATCAGGAGTTCCTGTTTATATCTGCTCATCCTTGAAGTCAGATGCCATGATTGAGGCGGCTGAGGAGACCAAGGATGGTTCCTACTTTGTTGCTCAAGAGAAGGGACTTCGTACCCAGAAACAATGGCTTGCATTCTATGCTCAGAGTCAAGGTTCTATTTGGGTTGATAAAGGGGCTGCAGAAGCTCTCTCTCAACATGGAAAGAGTCTTCTTTTATCTGGTATCGTTGAAGCAGAAGGCGCCTTTTCTTACGGCGATATTGTGACAGTATTTGACAAGGAAAGTGGAAAATCACTTGGAAAAGGGCGTGTGCAATTTGGAGCATCTGCTTTGGAGGATATGTTGCGTTCTCAAAAAGCCAAGGGGGTCTTGATTCACCGTGACGACTGGATTTCCATTACTCCTGAAATCCAACTACTCTTTACAGAATTTTAGAGGTAAACTATGGTAAGTACACAAGAACAATTTGAACAGGTACAGGCTGTTAAAAAATCGATTAACACAGCTAGTGAAGAGGTAAAAAACCAAGCCTTGCTAGCCATGGCTGATCACTTAGTGGCTGCTACAGAGGAAATTTTAGCGGCCAATGCTCTCGATATGGAAGCGGCCAAAGATAAAATCTCAGATGTGATGCTGGATCGTCTTTATTTGGATGCAGGTCGTATAGAAGCGATGGCAACTGGGATTCGTGAAGTGGTTGCTTTACCAGATCCAATCGGTGAAGTTTTAGAAACCAATCAGCTTGAAAATGGTTTGGTTATCACCAAGAAACGAGTGGCTATGGGGGTTATTGGTATTATCTATGAAAGCCGTCCAAATGTGACGTCTGATGCGGCTGCTTTAGCTCTTAAAAGTGGAAATGCGGTTGTTCTTCGTAGTGGTAAGGATGCCTATCAAACTGCCCATGCTATTGTCACAGCCTTGAAGAAGGGCTTGGAAACGACTACTATTCACCCAGATGTGATTCAACTTGTGGAAGATACTAGACGTGAAAGTAGCTATGCTATGATGAAGGCCAAGGGACATCTAGACCTCCTTATTCCTCGTGGAGGAGCTGGCTTGATTAATGCGGTGGTTGAGAATGCGATTGTACCTGTTATCGAGACAGGGACTGGGATTGTCCATGTCTATGTGGATAAGGACGCAGACGAAGACAAGGCTCTCTCTATCATCAACAATGCCAAAACCAGTCGTCCTTCTGTCTGCAATGCCATGGAGGTTCTACTTGTTCATGAAGACAAAGCAGCAAGCTTCCTTCCTCGCTTAGAGCAAGTTCTAGTTGCAGAGCGTAAAGAAGCTGGGTTGGAACCAATTCAATTCCGACTTGATAGCAAAGCAAGCCAGTTTGTTTCAGGTCACGCAGCTGAAGCACAAGACTTTGATACCGAGTTTTTGGACTATGTTCTAGCTGTTAAGGTTGTGAGCAGTTTAGAAGAAGCGGTTGCCCATATTGAGGCTCACAGTACCCATCATTCGGATGCCATTGTGACGGAAAATGCTGAAGCTGCAGCTTACTTTACAGATCAAGTGGACTCTGCAGCGGTTTATGTCAATGCCTCAACTCGTTTCACAGATGGTGGCCAATTTGGTCTTGGTTGTGAAATGGGGATTTCTACTCAGAAACTGCACGCGCGTGGTCCCATGGGATTGAAGGAGTTGACTAGCTACAAGTATGTGGTTACTGGTGACGGACAGATAAGGGAGTAAGAGATGAAGATTGGATTTATCGGTTTGGGGAATATGGGTGCTAGTTTGGCCAAGGCTGTCTTGCAGGCTAAGACGGGCGATGACCTTCTCCTTGCCAATCGTAGCCAAGCCAAGGTAGATGCTTTCATTGCAGACTTTGGGGGTCAGGCTTCCAGCAATGAAGAGATTTTTGCAGAAGCAGATGTGATTTTTCTAGGAGTGAAGCCTGCTCAGTTTTCTGAACTGCTTTCTCAATACCAGACCATCCTTGAAAAACGAGCAAGTCTTCTTTTGATTTCCATGGCAGCTGGATTGACTTTAGAAAAACTCGCTAGTCTTCTTCCAAATCAACACAGAATTATTCGTATGATGCCAAATACCCCTGCTTCTATCGGACAAGGAGTGATTAGTTATGCCTTGTCTTCTAATTGCAAGGCTGAGGACAGTGAGTTATTTTGTCAGCTGTTAGCCAAGGCAGGTCTCTTGGTTGAACTGGGAGAAGGCTTAATCGATGCGGCGACAGGTCTTGCAGGTTGTGGACCGGCCTTTGTCTATCTCTTTATTGAGGCCTTGGCAGATGCGGGCGTTCAGACGGGATTGCCACGAGAAACGGCATTGAAAATGGCGGCTCAAACTGTGGTAGGAGCTGGACAATTGGTCCTAGAAACCCAAGAGCATCCTGGGGTCTTGAAAGACCAAGTTTGTAGCCCAGGCGGTTCGACTATCGCTGGTGTAGCAAGCTTAGAAGCGCATGCTTTTCGAGGAACAGTCATGGATGCAGTTCATCAAGCCTATAAACGAACACAAGAATTAGGTAAATAAGAGGTGGATGTGTCTGCCTCTTTTATGGTGGTTGATACTCTTCGAAAATCTCTTCAAACTGCGTCAGCTTCCATCTGCAACCTCAAAACAATGTTTTGAGCAACCTGCGGCTAACTTCCTAGTTTGCTCTTTGATTTTCATTGAGTATGAAATGAGAAGACAAAAAGATTGTCACAAACCCCTATTTTTTTGATAGAATAGAAGTAGTAAAAAAGAAATGAGTTAGACATGTCAAAAGGATTTTTAGTCTCTCTTGAGGGACCAGAGGGAGCAGGCAAGACTAGTGTTTTAGAGGCTCTGCTACCAATTTTAGAGGAAAAAGGGGTAGAGGTGTTGACGACCCGTGAACCTGGCGGAGTCTTGATTGGGGAGAAGATTCGGGAAGTAATTTTGGATCCAAGTCATACCCAGATGGATGCGAAAACAGAGCTTTTGCTCTATATCGCTAGTCGCAGACAGCACTTGGTGGAAAAAGTTCTTCCAGCCCTTGAAGCTGGCAAGTTGGTCATTATGGACCGCTTCATCGATAGTTCCGTTGCCTATCAGGGATTTGGTCGTGGCTTGGATATTGACGCCATTGATTGGCTCAATCAGTTTGCGACAGATGGCCTTAAACCCGACTTGACTCTTTATTTTGACATCGAGGTGGAAGAAGGACTGGCTCGCATTGCTGCTAATAGCAATCGTGAGGTCAATCGTTTGGACTTGGAAGGGTTGGACTTGCACAAGAAAGTCCGTCGAGGCTACCTATCTCTTCTGGAAAAAGAAGGAAACCGTATTGTCAAGATTGATGCTAGTCTCCCTTTGGAACAAGTTGTGGAAACTACCAAGGCTGTCTTGTTTGATAGAATGGGATTAGCTAAATGAAACAAGATCAACTAAAGGCCTGGCAGCCAGATCAGTTTGACCGCTTTGTCCGTATCCTAGAACAAGACCAGCTCAATCATGCCTACCTCTTTTCAGGTTTCTTTGGAAGCTTGGAAATGGCACAGTTTTTGGCTAAGAGCCTCTTTTGTACGGATAAAGTTGGCGTTCTACCATGTGAGAAATGTCGAAATTGCAAGCTGATTGAACAAGAAGAGTTTCCAGATGTTACCTTGATTAAGCCAGTCAATCAGGTCATCAAGACAGAACGGATTCGAGAATTGGTGGGACAGTTTTCTCAAGCAGGGATTGAAAGTCAGCAACAGGTATTTATTATCGAGCAAGCTGAGAAGATGCATCCCAACGCAGCTAATTCTCTGCTCAAGGTTATCGAAGAACCCCAGAGTGAGGTTTACATTTTCTTCTTGACAAGTGATGAAGAAAAGATTTTACCGACCATACGAAGTCGGACCCAGATTTTCCACTTTAAAAAGCAAGAAGAAAAACTCATCCATCAATTAGAACAAGCAGGTCTGGTCAAGAAAAAAGCGACTCTCTTAGCCCAGTTTAGTCAATCGCGAGCTGAAGCAGAAAAGTTGGCTAATCAGGCAAGTTTTTGGACATTGGTCGATGAAAGTGAACGCCTGCTGACTTGGTTAGTAGCTAATAAAAAAGAAAGTTATTTGCAAGTTGCCAAACTAGCTAGCTTGGCAGATGATAAGGAAAAACAAGATCAGGTTTTACGGATTCTTGAAGTTCTCTGTGGACAAGATATACTACAAGCAAGAGTAAGAGTGATTTTACAAGATTTGCTAGAAGCTAGAAAAATGTGGCAAGCTAATGTCAGCTTTCAAAATGCCATGGAATATCTGGCTTTGAAAGAAATATAAACTCAAAAATGAATGATAAAGAAAGGAAAGGGCTGTTTTATGGACAAAAAAGAATTATTTGACGCGCTAGATGATTTTTCCCAACAGTTATTGGTAACCTTGGCCGATGTGGAAGCCATCAAGAAAAATCTCAAGAGCCTGGTAGAGGAAAATACAGCTCTTCGCTTGGAAAATAGTAAGTTGCGCGAACGCTTAGGTGAGGTGGAAGCAGATGCTCCTGTCAAGGCTAAGCATGTTCGTGAAAGTGTCCGTCGCATTTACCGGGATGGATTTCACGTTTGTAATGATTTTTATGGACAACGTCGAGAGCAGGACGAAGAATGTATGTTCTGTGATGAGTTGTTATACAGGGAGTAGGCATGCAGATTCAAAAAAGTTTTAAGGGGCAGTCTCCCTACGGCAAGCTGTACCTAGTGGCAACGCCGATTGGCAATTTAGATGATATGACCTTTCGAGCTATTCAGACCTTGAAAGAGGTGGACTGGATTGCTGCTGAGGACACGCGCAATACAGGACTTTTGCTCAAGCATTTTGACATTTCGACCAAGCAGATCAGTTTTCATGAGCACAATGCCAAGGAAAAGATTCCTGATTTGATTAGTTTCCTGAAAGTAGGGCAAAGTATTGCTCAGGTATCCGACGCGGGTCTGCCTAGTATCTCAGACCCTGGTCATGATTTGGTTAAGGCAGCTATTGAGGAAGAAATTGCAGTTGTCACTGTTCCAGGTGCCTCTGCAGGAATTTCTGCCTTGATTGCCAGTGGTTTAGCGCCACAGCCACATATCTTTTACGGCTTTTTACCGAGAAAATCAGGCCAGCAAAAGCAGTTTTTCGACTCGAAAAAAGACTATCCTGAAACTCAGATTTTCTATGAATCCCCTCATCGTGTAGCAGATACGTTGGAAAATATGCTAGCAGTTTATGGCGACCGCTCGGTGGTCTTGGTTAGAGAATTGACCAAAATCTATGAAGAATACCAAAGAGGTACCATTTCTGAATTGCTGGAAAGCATCGCTGAAACGCCACTCAAGGGCGAATGCCTTCTCATCGTTGAAGGTGCCAGTCAGGATGTGGAGGAAAAAGACGAGGAGGACTTGTTCTTAGAAATCCAAGCCCGCATTCAACAAGGGGTGAAGAAAAATCATGCCATAAAGGAAGTTGCGAAACTCTACCAGTGGAATAAAAGCCAGCTCTACGCTGCCTACCATGAATGGGAAGAAAATCAAGAAAATGACTAAACAGGGAAGTTTGCCTTCTTCCCTTTTTTTGTTATACTAGTAGAAGAAAAAATTAGAAAGATTTGTGGGAGTGAAAAAGTCCGGGGGACTTTTTCAGCCTGAGCCAAGAAACTCGAGAGTGAAGTAAGTCCTGTGGACTTTTTCAGCCTGAGCCAAGAAACTCGAAAGCTCATAAGTCCGATTGGCTTTTTCAATGTGAAATTTGTTTTCACACTCCCAAAGAGGTATTAGTGTCGTGTCTCAATCTTATATCAATGTTATCGGTGCTGGTTTGGCAGGTTCTGAAGCAGCCTACCAAATCGCAGAGCGTGGTATTCCAGTTAAACTTTATGAAATGCGTGGTGTCAAGTCAACACCCCAGCACAAAACAGACAATTTTGCTGAGTTAGTTTGTTCTAATTCCCTTCGTGGGGATGCTTTGACAAATGCAGTTGGTCTTCTCAAGGAAGAAATGCGTCGCTTGGGTTCTGTTATTTTGGAATCTGCTGAGGCTACACGTGTTCCTGCAGGTGGTGCTCTTGCCGTGGACCGAGATGGTTTCTCACAGATGGTGACTGAAAAAGTTGCCAACCACCCTTTGATTGAAGTGGTTCGTGATGAAATTACAGAATTGCCGACAGATGTTATTACGGTTGTCGCTACTGGTCCTTTGACCAGCGATGCTCTAGCTGAAAAGATTCATGCCCTTAATGACGGCGATGGTTTCTATTTCTACGATGCGGCAGCCCCTATTATCGACGTCAACACCATCGATATGAGCAAGGTCTATCTCAAGTCTCGTTATGATAAGGGAGAAGCCGCTTATCTCAACGCTCCCATGACCAAGCAAGAGTTTATGGATTTCCATGAAGCCTTGGTTAATGCGGAAGAAGCACCGCTCAATTCTTTCGAAAAAGAAAAGTACTTTGAAGGTTGTATGCCTATCGAAGTTATGGCCAAACGTGGCATTAAAACTATGCTTTATGGTCCTATGAAACCAGTCGGTCTGGAGTATCCAGACGACTATACTGGACCTCGTGATGGCGAATTTAAAACACCGTACGCGGTTGTGCAGCTTCGCCAGGACAATGCGGCTGGTAGCCTCTACAATATCGTCGGTTTCCAGACCCACCTCAAATGGGGAGAACAAAAACGAGTCTTCCAAATGATTCCTGGTCTTGAAAATGCTGAGTTTGTCCGTTATGGGGTCATGCACCGCAATTCTTATATGGATTCACCAAATCTTCTTGAGCAGACTTACCGTTCTAAGAAACAACCAAATCTCTTCTTTGCTGGTCAGATGACGGGTGTGGAAGGCTATGTTGAGTCAGCTGCTTCAGGCTTGGTTGCGGGAATTAACGCTGCTCGTCTTTTCAAGGGAGAAAGTGAGGCGATTTTCCCAGAAACAACAGCGATTGGAAGTTTAGCTCATTACATCACTCATGCGGACAGCAAACATTTCCAACCGATGAATGTCAACTTTGGGATTATCAAGGAGTTGGAAGGCGAGCGTATTCGTGATAAGAAGGCTCGTTATGAAAAAATTGCTGAGCGTGCCCTTAGTGATTTAGAGGAATTTTTAACAGTCTAATTTTTTTGAAAGAATTGCTCACGATACTATAAAAATCTTAGAAATTGTGATAAAATAGGTAGGATAAAAAAAGGAGAGTGAAAATGGCGAATCCCAAGTATAAACGTATTTTAATCAAGTTATCAGGTGAAGCCCTTGCCGGTGAACGTGGCGTAGGGATTGATATCCAAACAGTTCAAACAATCGCAAAAGAGATTCAAGAAGTTCATAGCTTAGGTATCGAAATTGCCCTTGTTATCGGTGGAGGAAATCTCTGGCGTGGAGAACCTGCAGCAGAAGCAGGTATGGACCGCGTTCAGGCTGATTACACAGGAATGCTTGGGACTGTTATGAATGCTCTTGTGATGGCAGATTCATTGCAACAAGTTGGGGTTGATACACGTGTGCAAACAGCTATTGCTATGCAACAAGTGGCAGAGCCTTACGTACGTGGACGTGCCCTTCGTCATCTTGAAAAAGGCCGTATCGTTATCTTTGGTGCCGGAATTGGTTCACCTTACTTCTCAACAGATACAACAGCGGCCCTTCGTGCAGCTGAAATCGAAGCAGATGCTATTCTTATGGCTAAAAACGGTGTCGATGGTGTTTACAATGCCGATCCTAAGAAAGACAAGACAGCCGTTAAGTTTGAAGAATTGACCCACCGTGACGTTATCAATAAAGGTCTTCGTATCATGGACTCAACAGCTTCAACCCTCTCAATGGATAACGACATTGACTTGGTTGTCTTCAACATGAACCAACCAGGCAACATCAAACGTGTCGTATTTGGTGAAAATATCGGAACAACAGTTTCAAATAATATCTAAGAAAAGGAATAAGAAAGATTATGGCTAACGCAATTATTGAAAAAGCTAAAGAGAGAATGACCCAGTCTCACCAATCACTTGCTCGTGAATTTGGTGGTATCCGTGCTGGCCGTGCCAATGCAAGCTTGCTTGACCGTGTACATGTAGAATACTATGGAGTAGAAACTCCTCTTAACCAAATCGCTTCAATTACGATTCCAGAAGCGCGTGTTTTGTTGGTGACACCATTTGACAAGTCTTCATTGAAAGACATCGAACGTGCCTTGAATGCCTCTGATCTTGGTATCACACCAGCTAACGATGGTTCTGTTATTCGTTTGGTTATCCCTGCTCTCACAGAAGAAACTCGTCGTGACCTTGCTAAAGAAGTGAAGAAGGTCGGAGAAAATGCTAAAGTGGCTGTCCGCAATATTCGTCGTGATGCTATGGATGAAGCTAAGAAACAAGAAAAAGCAAAAGAAATCACTGAAGACGAATTGAAGACTCTTGAAAAAGACATTCAAAAAGTAACAGACGATGCTGTTAAACACATCGATGACATGACTGCCAACAAAGAGAAAGAACTTTTGGAAGTCTAAAAATAAACAGAAAACTCAGTTGGCATTGCTGGCTGAGTTTTATTCGAAAGAAGGAAATATGAATACAAATCTTGCAAGTTTTATCGTTGGACTCATCATCGATGAAAACGACCGTTTTTACTTTGTGCAAAAGGATGGCCAGACCTATGCTCTTGCCAAGGAAGAAGGTCAACATACAGTTGGGGATACGGTTAAAGGTTTTGCCTACACGGATATGAAGCAAAAACTCCGCTTGACCACTCTAGAAGTGACTGCAACTCAGGACCAATTTGGTTGGGGAACTGTAACGGAAGTTCGTAAAGACTTGGGTGTCTTTGTGGATACAGGCCTTCCTGACAAGGAAATCGTTGTGTCACTCGATATCCTCCCTGAGCTTAAGGAACTTTGGCCTAAGAAGGGCGACCAACTTTACATCCGTCTTGAAGTGGACAAGAAAGACCGTATCTGGGGTCTCTTGGCTTATCAAGAAGATTTCCAACGTCTGGCTCGTCCTGCCTACAACAACATGCAGAACCAAAATTGGCCAGCCATTGTATACCGTCTCAAGCTGTCAGGAACTTTTGTTTACCTGCCAGAAAATAACATGCTTGGCTTTATCCATCCTAGCGAGCGTTACGCAGAGCCACGTTTGGGGCAAGTATTAGATGCGCGTGTCATTGGTTTTCGTGAAGTGGACCGCACGTTGAACCTCTCCCTCAAACCACGTTCCTTTGAGATGTTGGAAAATGATGCCCAGATGATTTTGACCTACTTGGAAAGCAATGGCGGTTTCATGACCTTAAATGATAAGTCATCTCCAGACGACATCAAAGCAACATTTGGCATTTCTAAAGGTCAGTTCAAGAAAGCACTCGGTGGCTTGATGAAGTCTGGCAAAATCAAGCAAGACCAGTTTGGTACAGAGTTGATCTAGGCCTTATAGACATGAAAAAGAAACTTGAAGAAATGAGTTTAGAGGAACTCTGGCAACTTTTTCCTATTTTTCTAGTAGAGCACAAGTCAGAGTGGAAAGACTGGTATGAATTGGAGAAAACAAGTCTTAAAAAAATATTGGGTGCAAATGTTATTAAAAGAATAGAACATATCGGTAGCACTGCTATCCCTAATATTTGGGCCAAAAATATCGTTGATATTCTGCTAGAAGTAGGTAGAATAGAGGATTTAGCAAGAGTTAGGGATTTATTGGTGAAGAATGGTTGGTTAGTGATGTCGGAGAGTCCTAATAGGATTTCGCTAAATAAAGGATATACAGAGCAGGGATTTGCTGAGAAAGTTTTTCATTTACATTTGCGAATGACGGGAGATCATGACGAGATTTATTTTAGAGATTATCTCTGCCAGCATTCAGATATTGCCCAAGCGTATCAGGAATTAAAACTCAGTTTGTGGAAAAAATTTGAACACAATCGAGACGCCTATACTGATGCGAAAACGGATTTTATAAACCACTACGTTTCAGAGGCTAAGTCCAGTAATTTTTAAAAATCAGAAAAGTTTCATCAAAAAAAGTCTTGATAGGAGAAAGAATTGAGAAAATCATTTTACACTTGGCTCATGACTGAGCGCAATCCTAAAAGTAACAGCCCTAAAGCCATTTTGGCAGACCTCGCTTTTGAAGAATCAGCCTTTCCAAAACACACAGATGATTTTGATGAGGTGAGTCGCTTTTTGGAGGAGCATGCCAGTTTCTCTTTTAACCTAGGAGACTTTGACGCTATCTGGCAAGAATACTTAGAACACTAGCATTTATTCACTGGGTTTGGGCTAGTAATTTCTCCACCCCTTTGTTATAATAAAAAGAAATAAAAGGATTAGAGAGGTTCTTTATTTGAAGGAACATTCAATAGACATTCAACTGAGTCATCCAGATGACCTGTTTCATCTTTTTGGTTCCAATGAACGCCATCTTCGTTTGATGGAAGAAGAGCTTGATGTTGTGATTCATGCTCGTACGGAGATTGTGCAGGTTTTGGGAGAAGAAGCTGCATGTGAGGAAGCCCGTCAGGTTATCCAAGCCTTGATGGTTTTGGTGAATCGTGGGATGACGGTTGGGACGCCAGATGTGGTGACTGCAATTAGCATGGTCAAAAACGATGAAATCGACAAGTTTGTCGCCCTTTACGAAGAAGAAATCATCAAGGATAATACTGGGAAGCCTATCCGTGTCAAAACCTTGGGTCAAAAACTTTATGTGGACAGTGTCAAACAGCATGATGTGACCTTTGGAATCGGACCTGCAGGGACTGGGAAGACCTTTCTTGCAGTTACCTTGGCAGTGACAGCCCTTAAACGCGGGCAGGTCAAGCGAATTATCCTAACTCGTCCAGCAGTGGAAGCTGGTGAGAGTCTTGGATTTCTTCCGGGTGATCTTAAGGAGAAGGTAGATCCTTACCTTCGACCTGTTTATGATGCCTTGTATCAGATTCTGGGCAAAGACCAAACAACTCGTCTCATGGAACGTGAAATTATCGAGATTGCACCTCTTGCCTACATGCGTGGACGAACCTTGGATGATGCCTTTGTCATTCTTGATGAGGCGCAAAATACGACTATCATGCAGATGAAGATGTTTTTGACTCGTTTAGGCTTTAATTCTAAGATGATTGTCAATGGAGATATCAGTCAGATTGATCTTCCGCGTAACGTCAAGTCCGGTTTGATTGATGCCCAAGAAAAGCTCAAGAACATTCACCAGATTGACTTTGTTCATTTTTCAGCTAAGGATGTGGTTCGCCATCCAGTTGTCGCTCAGATTATCCGAGCTTATGAACCAGCTCCAGTTAAAAATGAAGAGCGTGAAGAAGTCCAAGAAGAAACAGAATAGCAAAAAAGAGCAGTTCAGGTGGAATTGCTCTTTCTTTTATCTGATAATTAGATTTTTATACTAGTTCATCAATTGGAGTATGTTTTTTATCGAGTCCTTGAGCAACTGGTAGGCTAGTTAAGTAACCTTGATAAGTGGTCACACCTTGACGCAAGCCCTCATCTTCAGCAATTGCTTGTGCGAATCCTTTGCCAGCCAAAGCTTCGATATAAGGAAGAGTGACATTGGTTAGGGCGATGGTTGAAGTGCGAGCAACCGCACCAGGAATATTAGCAACGGCATAGTGGAGAACACCGTGTTTTTCATAAACAGGCTCATCGTGCGTGGTCACACGGTCAGCCGTTTCGATAACGCCACCTTGGTCAACGGCAACGTCCACAATGACAGAGCCTGGACGCATTTGCTTGACCATCTCATCTGTCACCAATTTTGGTGCTTTGGCACCTGGGATGAGAACCGCTCCGATCACCACATCCGCATCTCTCACACTGGCTTCGATGTTGAGCGAATTGGACATAAGGGTTTGAATTTGATGACCAAAGACCTCCTCTAAAACGGAGAGACGTTTAGCACTAATATCAAGGATGGTCACTTGCGCTCCCAATCCTAAAGCGATGCGGGCAGCATGGGTCCCTACGACACCGCCACCGATGATGGTTACTTTCCCTTTAGGTACACCCGGTACACCACCCAGTAGAACGCCAGAACCTCCTGCTTGCTTAGTTAGGAAATGAGCACCGATTTGGACTGCCATACGGCCTGCAACCTCACTCATAGGTACGAGGAGTGGTAACTGACCTTGGGAATCACGGACAGTTTCATAGGCAATCCCTGTTGTTTTTGCTACTAGCATAGCATCTGCTAATTCAGGCGCTGCGGCCATGTGTAAGTAGGTAAAGAGAAGCAGGTCGTCACGCAAGTACCCATATTCAGAAGCTAATGGTTCTTTTACTTTCACGACTAACTCTGCGGCCCAAGCTTCACTAGCAGTAGCGACAATCTCAGCTCCTTGCTTTTGATAGTCAGCATCAGTAAAGCCAGAACCGAGACCAGCATTTGTTTCGATAAGGACGCGATGACCACGACCGACTAAGCTGTGGACACCAGCAGGTGTGAGGGCGACACGGTTTTCATTATTCTTAATTTCTTTTGGAATTCCGATTAACATAGAGAAAAACTCCCTTTCTATTGACGGGCTGTAAATGATTTATCACAATTATCTATAAAATAAGGTGATGATTTTATTCTATATGAAACCGCTTTAAAAAGCAAGAAAAATTTGTTATCACTTCTTTTTTATGCTAGACTGGTAGAAAATATTTTTAAATGGAGGAGAAGTATGGAATCAATCTTTTTAAAACTAGCTCAGTATCTAATAGTGGAAACAGAGCGTTTATTGCTTAGACCTGTAACCTTGGATGATGCGGAAGAAATGTTTGAGTATGCCTCGGACAGAGAAAATACGCGTTACACTTTTCCAACCAATCAAAGCTTGGAAGAAACCAAGAATAACATTGCTCAGTTTTACTTGGCTAGTCCCTTGGGACGGTGGGGAATCGAACTAAAAAGCACTGGCCAGTTTATTGGAACCATTGACTTGCACAAGATTGACCACATTCTCAAAAAAGCAGCTATTGGCTACATTATCAATAAAAAGTATTGGAATCAAGGATTGACGACAGAAGCAAATCGGGCCGTGATTGAGCTGGCTTTTGAGAAGATTGGAATGAACAAGTTGACCGCCCTTCATGACAAAGACAATCCCGCATCAGGAAAGGTCATGGAGAAATCAGGTATGCGCTTTTCCCACGAAGAACCCTATGCCAGAATGGATAATAAAGAACCAGGTCGAATTATCACAAGGGTTCATTATGTCTTGACTAAGGAAGACTATTTTGCAAATAAGTAAGCAGTTGAAAATATTTTTCAGCTGTTTTTTCTTCCTCTTACGAATAATCTAAGAGAGGAGAAAATATGGAAGCAATTATCGAGAAAATCAAAGAGTATAAAATCATTGTCATCTGTGCTGGTTTGGGTTTGGCCTTGGGCGGATTTTTCTTGCTAAAACCATCTACACAAAAATCCGTCACAGAAACAAATTTACAGGCTGAAGTTGCAGCTGTTTCAAAGGATTCATCGTCTGAAAAAGAAGTCAAGAAGGAAGAAAAGGACGAATCTCTTGAACAAGATTTGATTACGGTAGATGTCAAAGGTGCTGTTAAATCGCCAGGGATTTATGATTTGCCAGTAGGTAGTCGGGTTCATGATGCCGTTCAGAAAGCTGGTGGATTGACAGAGGATGCAGATAGTAAGTCGCTCAATCTCGCTCAGAAAGTCAGTGACGAGGCTCTTGTCTATGTTCCAACTAAGGGAGAAGAAGCGGCTAGTCAGCAGACTGCCTCTGGAACGCCTCCTTCGACAAGTAAAGATAAGAAGGTCAACCTAAATAAAGCTAGTCTGGAAGAACTCAAGAAGGTCAAAGGCTTGGGAGGAAAACGAGCCCAGGATATTATCGATCATCGTGAGACAAATGGCAAATTCAAGTCAGTAGATGAATTAAAGAAGGTCTCTGGTATTGGCGCTAAGACCATAGAAAAGTTAAAAGACTATGTCACAGTGGATTAAGAATTTCCCTATCCCCCTAATCTATCTGAGCTTTTTATTACTCTGGCTTTACTACGCCATTTTTGGAGCGTCCTATCTCGCACTGCTAGGCTTTGTTTTTCTGCTAGTTTGTCTCTTTATTCAATTTCCTTGGAAATCAGCAGGCAGAGTTCTAGTGATTTGTGGAATCTTTGGTTTCTGGTTTCTGTTTCAAAATTGGCAACAGAGTCAAGCGAGTCAAAATTTGGCGGATTCTGTTGAAAGGGTACGGATTTTGCCTGATACTATTAAGGTTAATGGTGACAGTCTATCCTTTCGTGGCAAGTCTGATGGAAGTATTTTTCAAGTTTATTATAAACTCCAGACAGAGGAGGAGAAAGAGCAATTTCAAACCTTGACAGACCTTTATAATATAGAACTAGAAGGGAAGCTTTCGGAGCCAGAAGGGCAGAGAAATTTTGGTGGTTTTGACTACAAAGCTTATCTGAAAACCCAAGGGATTTACCAGATACTCAATATCAAAAAAATCCAGTCACTTCAAAAGGTTGGCAGTTGGGATATAGGTGAAAACCTGTCCAGTTTACGTCGAAAGACTGTAGTTTGGATTAAGACGCACTTTCCAGACCCTATGCGCAACTACATGACAGGGCTCTTGCTGGGACATCTGGACACCGACTTTGAGGAGATGAATGAGCTTTATTCCAGTCTAGGAATTATCCATCTTTTTGCCTTGTCGGGTATGCAGGTAGGCTTTTTCATGGATGGATTTAAGAAACTACTTTTGCGATTGGGCTTGACCCAAGAAACGTTGAAATGGCTGACTTATCCCTTTTCCCTGATCTATGCAGGCCTGACAGGATTTTCAGCATCGGTCATTCGTAGTCTTTTGCAAAAACTATTGGCTCAGCATGGCTATAATGGCTTAGATAATTTTGCCCTTACTGTACTTGTTCTCTTTATCGTCATGTCCAACTTTTTCTTAACAGCAGGAGGTGTCTTGTCCTGCGCCTATGCTTTTATCTTGACCATGACCAGCAAAGAAGATGAGGGGCTTAAGGCTATTGCTAGAGAAAGTCTAGTCATTTCCTTGGGCATACTACCTATTTTATCCTTCTATTTTGCAGAATTTCAGCCTTGGTCCATCCTTTTGACCTTTGTCTTTTCCTTTCTTTTTGACTTGGTCTTCTTACCGCTCTTGTCTATCTTATTTGTCTTTTCCTTTCTCTATCCAGTCATTCAGCTAAATTTTATTTTTGAATGGTTGGAAGGGATGATTCGCTTGGTGTCACAGGTGGCGAGTAGACCTCTAGTCTTTGGACAACCCAATGCATGGCTTTTAATCTTATTATTAATTTCCCTGGCTTTGGTCTATGATTTGAGGAAAAACATTAAAAGACTAACGGTATTGAGCTTATTGATTACAAGTCTCTTTCTCCTGACCAAGCATCCACTGGAAAATGAAATTACCATGCTGGATGTTGGGCAAGGGGAAAGTATTTTCCTAAGGGATGTAACTGGGAAGACCATTCTCATAGATGTAGGTGGCAAGGCAGAATCTGATAAGAAAATCGAAAAATGGCAAGAAAAGGCGACGACCAGCAATGCACAGCGAACCTTGATTCCCTATCTCAAAAGTCGAGGAGTAGCCAAGATTGACCAGCTAATTTTGACCAATACAGATAAGGAGCATGTTGGAGATTTGTTGGAGATGACCAAGGCTTTCCATGTAGGCGAAATTTTAGTGTCCAAAGGCAGTTTGAAACAGAAGGAATTTGTAGCAGAACTACAGGCAACTCAAACCAAGGTGCGCAGTGTGACAACAGGAGAGAACCTTCCAATTTTTGGAAGTCAGTTAGAAGTCTTATCTCCAAGGAAAATTGGAGATGGAGGTCATGAAGATTCTCTAGTTCTGTATGGAAAACTCTTGGATAAGCACTTTCTTTTCACAGGAAATTTGGAGGAGAAAGGAGAGAAGGATCTTCTAAAGCAATATCCTGACCTAGAGGTGGATGTTTTGAAAGTTGGCCAACATGGATCTAAAAAATTATCAAGTTCAGCCTTTTTAGAACAGCTCAAACCAGAGATGACTCTCATCTCAGTTGGAAAGAACAATCGAACCAAACTACCCCATCAGGAAACCTTGACACGACTGGAAGGTATCAATAGCAAAGTTTATAGAACTGACCATCAAGGAGCTATACGCTTTAAGGGGTTAGATAGTTGGAAAATCGAAACGGTTGGTTAATGAGCAGAAACTTTTCAAAAAAATAACTTTTTATCTTGACAAGGGCTAGAAAACTTGGTATCATATAAAAGTTGAGAAAAGCAGAAGTGAGAGCTTCTCGCCTTGTGACATTAAGTTGCCTGGCCCTACGGATGAAAAGTTTCTAAGAAACGCTATCATAACGTGCGGGCTTGTATATTTACGAGTCCGCTATTGTTTTTCTCTAATAAAACAAAAGAGGTGAAAACCATAGCAAAGCAAGACTTATTCATCAATGATGAGATTCGTGTACGTGAAGTTCGCTTGATTGGTCTTGAAGGAGAACAGCTAGGCATCAAGCCACTCAGTGAAGCGCAAGCTTTGGCTGATAACGCTAATGTTGACCTAGTATTGATTCAACCCCAAGCCAAACCGCCTGTTGCAAAAATTATGGACTACGGTAAGTTCAAATTTGAGTACCAGAAGAAGCAAAAAGAACAACGTAAAAAACAAAGTGTTGTTACTGTAAAAGAAGTTCGTCTAAGTCCAACTATTGACAAGGGTGACTTTGATACAAAACTTCGCAATGCACGCAAATTCCTTGAAAAAGGAAATAAAGTTAAGGTATCTATTCGCTTTAAGGGTCGTATGATTACCCATAAAGAGATTGGTGCAAAAGTTTTAGCCGAGTTTGCTGAAGCAACTCAAGATATTGCCATCATCGAACAACGTGCTAAAATGGATGGACGTCAAATGTTCATGCAATTGGCGCCAGCGACTGACAAAAAATAATTGTCAGAAAGTTAAATAAAGGAGAAAAAATCATGCCAAAACAAAAAACACACCGCGCATCAGCTAAACGTTTCAAACGTACAGGTTCTGGTGGACTTAAACGTTTCCGTGCTTACACTTCTCACCGTTTCCACGGAAAAACTAAGAAACAACGTCGTCATCTTCGTAAAGCATCTATGGTGCATTCAGGAGATTACAAACGTATCAAAGCAATGCTTACTCGCTTGAAATAATAGCTTGACTGTAAGTAAACAATTCTAGGAAATATTTGGAGGAAATAAAACATGGCACGTGTTAAAGGTGGCGTTGTATCACGTAAACGTCGTAAACGTATTCTTAAATTAGCAAAAGGTTACTATGGAGCTAAACACATCTTGTTCCGTACTGCAAAAGAACAAGTAATGAACTCTTACTACTATGCATACCGTGACCGTCGTCAGAAAAAACGTGACTTCCGCAAATTGTGGATCACTCGTATCAACGCGGCAGCTCGTATGAACGGACTTTCATACTCACAATTGATGCATGGTTTGAAATTGGCTGAGATCGAAGTTAACCGTAAAATGCTTGCTGACTTGGCTGTTAACGATGCAGCAGCTTTCACAGCTCTTGCAGATGCAGCTAAAGCAAAACTTGGTAAATAATAACAGATAAGACTGGAACAGGATTGTCCCAGTCTTTTTAAAAATAAAGGAGAAAAATATGGCTTCAAAAATGCTACATACTTGCTTGCGAGTAGAAAATCTTGAAAAATCAATCGCATTTTATCAAGATGCTTTTGGATTTAAAGAATTGCGTCGCAGAGATTTTCCAGACCATGCCTTCACGATTGTCTATCTAGGTCTTGAGGGTGATGACTATGAGTTGGAGTTGACTTATAACTACGATCATGGTCCTTATGTGGTTGGAGATGGATTTGCCCATATCGCCCTAAGTACACCTGATCTTGAGGCGCTTCATCAAGAGCACAGTGCCAAAGGTTATGAAGTTACTGAGCCAAATGGCCTACCAGGAACTGCGCCTAACTATTACTTTGTCAAAGACCCTGATGGCTACAAGGTCGAAGTCATTCGTGAAAAATAATCTCGTGAGGTTAAGTAGAATGTTCGTTTTCTACTTGACTTTTTTTAGCTGAAAGAGTATACTAGTAAAAATTTAACCTTTAAGGGGAGTCCAGAGAGACTCACAAGGTGTCAGATAAAAGAATAGTACAATTTTCTAGAGGAGACTTTTTGAGTGTGCTCTCTTCTGTTGTACAATTTTAACTGAGGCCTTGCACTAGCAAGGTCTTTTCTTTATCTGGTCCCCTTAAAATTTAAGGAGGAGAAGTCATGAATCCCACATGTAAGAAACGTTTGGGTGCAATTCGTTTGGAAACCATGAAGGTGGTAGCACAGGAGGAAATCGCGCCAGCAATCTTTGAATTAGTCCTAGAAGGGGAAATGGTTGAAGCTATGCGAGCAGGCCAATTCCTTCATCTGCGTGTGCCTGATGATGCCCATCTTTTGCGTCGTCCTATTTCAATTTCGTCTATTGATAAGGCAAATAAGCAGTGTCATCTTATTTATCGGATTGAGGGAACTGGGACAGCTATTTTTTCAACCTTAAGTCAGGGAGATACTCTTGATGTGATGGGTCCTCAGGGAAATGGTTTTGACTTGTCTGACCTAGATGAGCAGAGCCAGGTTCTCTTAGTTGGAGGTGGGATTGGTGTACCTCCTTTGCTTGAGGTGGCCAAGGAATTACATGCGCGTGGTGTGAAAGTAGTGACAGTCCTTGGTTTTGCTAACAAGGATGCTGTTATCCTTGAAAAGGAATTGGCCCAATATGGTCAGGTTTTTGTAACGACAGATGATGGTTCATATGGCATTAAAGGAAATGTGTCTGTTGTCATCAATGACTTAGACAGTCAGTTTGATGCTGTTTATTCATGTGGGGCGCCTGGCATGATGAAGTATATCAATCAAAACTTTTATGACCACCCAAGAGCCTATCTATCTCTGGAATCTCGTATGGCTTGTGGGATGGGGGCTTGCTATGCCTGTGTCCTAAAAGTGCCAGAAAGCGAGACGGTCAGCCAACGCGTCTGTGAAGATGGTCCTGTTTTCCGAACAGGAACTGTTGTATTATAAGGAGAAAATCATGACTACAAATCGTTTACAAGTTTCTCTACCTGGTTTGGATTTGAAAAATCCGATCATTCCAGCATCAGGCTGTTTTGGTTTTGGACAAGAGTATGCCAAGTACTATGATTTAGACCTTTTAGGTTCTATTATGATCAAGGCGACAACACTTGAACCACGTTTTGGCAATCCAACTCCAAGGGTGGCAGAAACTCCCGCTGGTATGCTCAATGCAATCGGTTTGCAAAATCCTGGTTTAGAGGTTGTTTTGGCTGAAAAGCTACCGTGGCTGGAAAGAGAATATCCAAATCTTCCTATTATTGCCAATGTAGCTGGTTTTTCAAAACAAGAGTATGCAGTTGTTTCTAGTGGTATTTCCAAGGCATCTAATGTGAAGGCTATTGAGCTCAATATTTCTTGTCCCAACGTAGATCACTGTAATCATGGACTCTTGATTGGTCAAGATCCAGATTTGGCTTATGATGTGGTGAAAGCAGCTGTGGAAGCCTCTGATGTGCCAGTTTATGTCAAATTAACCCCTAGTGTGACCGATATCGTTACTGTCGCAAAGGCAGCAGAGGATGCAGGAGCAAGTGGCTTGACTATGATTAATACTCTGGTTGGAATGCGTTTTGACCTCAAAACCAGAAAACCAATCTTGGCCAATGGAACAGGTGGAATGTCTGGTCCAGCAGTCTTTCCAGTAGCCCTCAAACTTATCCGCCAAGTCGCCCAAACAACAGACCTGCCTATCATTGGAATGGGAGGAGTGGATTCGGCTGAAGCTGCCCTAGAAATGTATCTGGCTGGAGCATCTGCTATAGGAGTTGGAACAGCCAACTTTACCAATCCTTACGCCTGTCCTGATATTATCGAAAATTTACCAAAGGTTATGGATAAATATGGTATCAGCAGTCTAGAAAATCTACGCAAGGAAGTAAAAGAGTCTCTGAGGTAAACTGCAATCAATCTGTTCTTGATTTTTTATCAGTTTGTAATATTGATTATAGAGAATTTTGATACAATAAAATAGAAAGAACAGAGGAAGAAAGTTTATGAAGAAATTGAGATTTGTTTTTTTAGCTCTGCTATTTTTCTTAGCCAGACCAGAGAGTGCAATGGCTAGTGATGGTACTTGGCAAGGAAAACAATACCTGAAAGCAGATGGGAATCAAGCAGCTAATGAGTGGATTTTTGATGCTCACTATCAATCTTGGTTTTATATAAAAGAAGATGCCAACTATGCTGAAAATGAATGGCTAAAGCAAGGTGACGACTATTTTTACCTCAAATTTGGTGGCTATATGGCCAAGTCAGAATGGATAGAAGACAAGGGAGTCCTCTATTATCTTGACCAAGATGGAAAGATGAAAAGAAATGCTTGGCTAGGAGCTTCCTATGTCGGTGCTACAGGTGCCAAGGTAATAGAAGACTGGGTCTATGATTCTCAATATGATGCTTGGTTTTATATCAAAGCAGATGGACAACACGCAGAGAAAGAATGGCTCCAAATCAAGGGTAAGGACTATTATTTCAAATCAGGTGGTTATTTACTGACAAGTCAGTGGATTGAACAGGCTTATGTGAGTGCTAGTGGTGCTAAAGTACAGCAAGGTTGGCTTTTTGACAAACAATACCAATCTTGGTTTTATATCAAAGAAAATGGAAATCATGCTGATAAAGAATGGATTTTCGAAAATGGTCACTATTATTATCTAAAATCCGGTGGCTATATGGCAGCCAATGAATGGATTTTGGATAAGGAGTCATGGTTTTATCTAAAATCTGATGGCAAAATGGCTGATAAAGAATGGGTATACGATTCTAAAAATCAAGCCTGGTACTACTTCAAATCCGGTGGCTACATGGCAAAAAATGAGACTATTGATGGTCATCAGCTAGGAAACGATGGAAAGTTGCATAAGGAGTCCAAGACTAGCTCTGATTATTATCAGGTCCTTCCAGTTACAGCAAATATCTATAATGCAGATGGTGAAAAGCTGTCCTATATATCGCAAGGTAGTGTTGTTTGGCTAGATAAGGATAGAAAAAGTGATGACAAGCGCCTGGCTATTACTATTTCTGGTTTGTCAGGCTATATGAAAACAGAAGATTTACAAGCACTAGATGCTAGTAAGAACTTTATCCCTTATTATGAGAGTGATGGACACCGTTTTTATCACTATGTGGCTCAGAATGCTAGTATCCCAGTATCTGCTCATCTTTCTGATATGGAAGTAGGCAAGAAATATTATTCGGCAGATGGACTGCATTTTGATGGTTTTAACCTTGAAAATCCCTTCCTTTTTAAAGATTTGACAGAGGCTACAAACTATAGTGCTGAAGATTTGGATAAGGTATTTAGTCTGTTAAATATTGACAATAGCCTCCTGGAAAATAAGGGAGCTACCTTTAAGGAAGCCGAAGAACATTACCATATCAATGCCCTCTATCTCCTTGCTCATAGTGCCTTAGAAAGCGACTGGGGAAGAAGTAAGATTGCCAAAGATAAGAATAATTTCTTTGGAATTACAGCCTATGATACGACCCCGTACCTTTCTGCCAAGACATTTGATGATGTGGATAAAGGTATTTTAGGAGCAACCAAGTGGATTAAGGAAAATTATATCGATAGGGGCAGAACTTTCCTTGGAAACAAGGCGTCTGGTATGAATGTGGAATATGCGTCAGACCCTTATTGGGGTGAAAAAATTGCTAGTGTGATGATGAAAATCAATGAGAAGCTAGGTGGTAAAGATTAGTCCTATAATTGGATATGATTTGAGTGAATAGTATGTTAATACTCTTCGAAAATCTCTTCAAACCACGTCAGCGTCGCTTTGGATGATGTATGTGACTGACTTTGTCAGTCTTATCTACAACCTCAAAGCAGTGCTTTGAGCAACCTGCGGCTAGCTTCCTAGTTTGCTCTTTGATTTTCATTGAGTATGAATATGATTTGAGTGAATAGTAAGTTAAAAATCCTGATTTCAAGTAAAATCAGGATTTTTTCATGGATGCAATTTTTTCTGGGTCTGGTGTGACGCGGAGGGTCTTTTGTCCTGTGTAAGTGACAAAGCCGGGTTTGCCACCAGTTGGTTTGTTGAGTTTCTTGACTTCAATCATATCCACCTGCACCAGATTTGACAGGCGACCTTGAGAGAAGTAGGCAGCTAGCTCTGCCGCGTCTGTCTTGACTTCATCAGATGGGTCTAGATTTCCTGAGATGACAACATGGCTTCCAGGAATATCCTTGGCATGGAACCAAAGTTCCTCCTTGCGGGCCATTTTAAAGGTTAGCTCCTCATTTTGCAGGTTGTTTCGGCCAACATAGATGATGGTTTTGCCATCGCTTGCTAGATATTGTTCTGGTTTTTTGCGTTTCTGGATTTTCTCCCGTTGTCTTCTACGGATAAAGCCAGTTTGAATCAATTCTTCACGAATTTCAGCGATTTCTTCCAGCCCAGCTTGGTTGAGAACAGTTTCCACACTTTCCAGATAGAGAATGGTTGCCTTTGTTTCTTCAATCAGATCAGTCAAGTATTTGACAGCTTCTTTGAGTTTCTGATACCGTTTAAAATAGCGTTGGGCATTCTGGTTGGGAGTCAAGGCCTTATCAAGCGCAATCGTGATAGGTAGGTTGGTATAGTAGTTGTCTAGGATAACCTTGTCTTGGTCGTTAGGCACTTGATGGAGGAAGGTTGTTAGCAATTCCCCTTTTTGGCGAAATTCTTCAGCATTGTCTGTCGCTAGTAACTCTTTTTCTTGTTTTTTTAGCTTATGTCGATTTTTCTGAAGTTCATTTTCAACACGACGAATCAGTTCGCTGGCTTGCTGTTTGACACGGTCGCGCTCAGCCTTGTCCTTATAGTAGGTGTCCAACAAATCCGAAAGGTTGGCAAAAGGCTCTTCCACTTGATTTGCAAAAGGAACTGGACTGAAGGAAGTCTCAGTCAAGAATGGCTTGGTTTCTTGATGGAAAAAGTTTCGGAAAGTGGCTAGTTTATCACTAACCAGAATCTTTTCCAATTCATTTGCCGTATCACGTCCCAGACCTTGAAAGAGGCTTTGAAGATTTTTAGCTGTCGTTTCCTGTGTTTGCAGGATTTCAAAGAGTTTCTCGTCCTTGATTGTAAAAGGATTGAGAGATTCCGTACTTGGCGGAGCGATATAGGTCGATCCAGGAAGTAAGGTACGGTAGCTATTTTGTGAAAAGCCGACGTGTTTGATAACTTCGAGGATTTTATGACTGCTTTTATCAACCAGTAGAATATTACTGTGTTTCCCCATAATTTCGATAATCAAGGTAGCCTGGATATGGTCTCCAATCTCGTTTTTATTGGAAACTGTCATTTCCACAATACGGTCATTTTCCACTTGCTCAATCGACTCAATCAGGGCACCCTGCAAATATTTTCTTAAAACCATGATAAAGGTAGAAGGTTGGGATGGATTTTCAAAAGTCGTTTGGGTCAGCTGAATGCGTCCAAAAACTGGATGGGCAGAAAGGAGCAGGCGATGGCTTTGGCGATTGCTGCGGATTTGCAAGACCAACTCTTGTTCAAAAGGTTGATTGATTTTCTGGATGCGACCGTTCACTAACTCTCTTCGCAATTCCTCAACCATGTGGTGTAAAAAAAATCCGTCAAATGACATCGTTCTCTCCTTGTGATTGTATTCCATAGTATTATATCAAAAAGGTAGAATAAAATCATGGAAATGTGGTATAATAAAGCCAAGTAAAGAGAAACGAGAAGCACATGTATATTGAAATGGTAGATGAAACTGGTCAAGTTTCAAAAGAAATGTTGCAACAAACCCAAGAAATTTTGGAATTTGCAGCCCAAAAATTAGGAAAAGAAGACAAGGAGATGGCAGTTACCTTTGTGACCAATGAGCGTAGTCATGAACTCAATCTGGAGTACCGTGACACAGACCGTCCGACAGATGTTATCAGCCTTGAATACAAGCCAGAGTTGGAAATTGCCTTTGACGAAGAGGATTTGCTTGAAAATCCGGAATTGGCAGAGATGATGTCTGAGTTTGATGCCTATATTGGGGAATTGTTCATCTCTATTGATAAGGCTCATGAGCAGGCTGAGGAATATGGCCACAGCTTTGAGCGTGAGATGGGTTTCTTGGCAGTACACGGCTTTTTACATATCAACGGCTATGATCACTACACTCCAGAAGAAGAAGCGGAGATGTTCGGTTTACAAGAAGAAATTTTGACAGCCTATGGACTCACAAGACAATAAACGAAAATGGAAAAATCGTGACCTGATATCCAGTTTAGAATTTGCCATTACAGGAATTTTTACTGCCATCAAGGAAGAACGCAATATGCGAAAACATGCAGTGACGGCTCTTGTAGTCATTCTTGCAGGTTTTGTTTTTCAGGTGTCACGAATCGAATGGCTTTTTCTCCTATTGAGCATTTTCTTGGTAGTAGCCTTTGAAATTATCAATTCTGCTATTGAAAATGTTGTGGATTTGGCCAGTCACTATCACTTTTCCATGCTGGCTAAAAATGCCAAGGATATGGCGGCTGGCGCGGTATTAGTGGTCTCTCTTTTCGCAGCCTTAACAGGCGCATTGATTTTTCTCCCACGGATTTGGGATTTATTATTTTAAACAGTAAGAGGAAATTATGACTTTTAAATCAGGCTTTGTAGCCATTTTAGGACGTCCCAATGTTGGGAAGTCAACTTTTTTAAATCACGTTATGGGGCAAAAGATTGCCATCATGAGTGACAAGGCGCAGACAACGCGCAACAAAATCATGGGAATTTACACGACCGATAAGGAGCAAATCGTCTTTATCGACACACCAGGGATTCACAAACCTAAAACAGCTCTTGGAGATTTCATGGTCGAATCTGCCTATAGCACCCTTCGTGAAGTGGATACTGTTCTCTTCATGGTGCCTGCTGATGAAGCGCGTGGTAAGGGAGACGATATGATTATCGAACGTCTCAAGGCTGCTAAGGTTCCTGTTATTCTGGTGGTGAACAAGATTGATAAGGTTCACCCAGACCAGCTTTTATCTCAGATTGATGATTTCCGAAATCAGATGGACTTTAAGGAAATTGTTCCTATCTCAGCCCTTCAGGGAAATAACGTGTCTCGTCTAGTGGATATTTTGAGTGAAAATCTAGATGAAGGTTTCCAATATTTCCCGTCTGATCAAATTACAGACCATCCAGAGCGTTTCTTGGTTTCAGAAATGGTTCGCGAGAAAGTCTTGCACCTAACTCGTGAAGAAATTCCGCATTCTGTTGCAGTAGTAGTGGATTCTATGAAACGAGATGAAGAGACAGACAAGGTTCACATCCGTGCAACCATCATGGTCGAGCGCGATAGCCAAAAAGGGATTATCATCGGTAAAGGTGGCGCTATGCTTAAGAAAATTGGTAGCATGGCCCGTCGTGATATTGAACTTATGCTAGGAGATAAGGTCTTCCTAGAAACCTGGGTCAAGGTCAAGAAAAACTGGCGCGATAAAAAGCTAGATTTAGCTGACTTTGGCTACAATGAAAAAGAATACTAAGTAGAGGTGGGCTCATGCCTGCTTCTTGTTTTTACAGAAGGAGGACTTATGCCTGAATTACCTGAGGTTGAAACCGTTCGTCGTGGCTTAGAAAAATTGATTTTGGGTAAGAAGATTTCGAGTATAGAAATTCGTTATCCCAAGATGATTAAGACGGATTTGGACGAGTTTCAAAAGGAAGTGTCTGGTCAAGTTGTTGAGTCAATGGGACGTCGGGGCAAATATTTGCTTTTTTACCTAACTGACAAGGTCTTGATTTCCCATCTGCGGATGGAGGGCAAGTATTTTTATTATCCGGACCAGGTTCCTGAACGCAAGCATGCCCATGTTTTCTTTCAGTTTGAAGATGGTGGCACGCTTGTTTATGAGGATGTACGCAAGTTTGGTACTATGGAACTCTTGGCGCCTGACCTTTTGGAAGCCTACTTTCTTTCTAAAAAACTAGGACCTGAACCAAGCGAACAAGACTTTGATTTGCAGGTCTTTCAAGCTGCCCTTGCCAAGTCCAAAAAGCCTATCAAATCCCATCTCCTAGACCAGACCTTGGTTGCTGGCCTTGGCAATATTTATGTGGATGAAGTCCTCTGGCGAGCTCAGGTTCATCCAGCTAGACCTTCCCACACTTTGACAGCAGAAGAAGCGTCAGCCATTCATGACCAGACCATTGCTGTTTTGGGCCAGGCTGTTGAAAAAGGTGGTTCCACCATTCGGACCTATACCAATGCCTTTGGGGAAGATGGAACCATGCAGGATTTTCATCAGGTCTATGACAAGGCTGGTCAAGAATGTGTACGCTGTGGTACCATCATTGAGAAAATCCAACTGGGCGGACGAGGAACTCACTTTTGTCCTCAGTGCCAAAGGAGGAATTGATGGGAAAAATCATTGGAATCACTGGGGGAATTGCCTCTGGTAAGTCAACCGTGACAAATTTTCTAAGACAGCAAGGCTTTCAAGTAGTGGATGCCGACGCAGTCGTCCACCAACTACAGAAACCTGGCGGTCGTCTGTTTAAGGCTCTAGTCCAGCACTTTGGGCAAGAAATCATCCTTGAAAATGGAGAACTCAATCGCCCTCTCCTAGCTAGTCTTATCTTTTCAAATCCTGAAGAACGAGAATGGTCTAAGCAAATCCAAGGAGAGATTATCCGTGAGGAACTAGCTACATTAAGAGACCAATTGGCTCAGACAGAAGAGATTTTCTTCATGGATATTCCCCTACTTTTTGAGCAGGCCTACAGCGCTTGGTTTGATGAGACTTGGCTGGTCTATGTGGATAGAGATGTCCAAGTAGAACGCTTAATGAAAAGGGATCAGCTATCCAAGAATGAAGCTGAGTTTCGTCTGGCAGCCCAGTGGCCTTTAGAGAAAAAGAAAGATTTGGCCAGCCATGTTTTAAACAACAATGGAAATCAGGACCAGCTTCTTACTCAGGTGTTCTCCCTTCTTGAGGGAGGTAAGCCAGATGACAGAAATTAACTGGAAGGATAATCTGCGCATTGCTTGGTTCGGTAATTTTCTGACAGGAGCCAGTATTTCCTTAGTTGTGCCTTTTATGCCCATCTTTGTGGAAAGTCTGGGTGTAGGGGGAGAGCAAGTCGCTTTTTATGCCGGCTTAGCTATTTCTGTCTCTGCTATTTCCGCGGCAATTTTCTCTCCTATCTGGGGCATCCTTGCTGATAAATACGGTCGAAAACCCATGATGATTCGTGCTGGTCTGGCCATGACTATCACTATGGGGGGATTGGCTTTTGTGCCAAATATCTATTGGTTAATCTTTCTTCGTTTACTGAATGGTGTATTTGCGGGTTTTGTTCCCAATGCAACGGCCCTGATAGCCAGTCAGGTTCCCAAGGAGAAATCAGGCTCTGCTCTCGGAACTTTGTCTACAGGCGTAGTTGCAGGTACTCTAACGGGTCCCTTTATTGGTGGCTTTATCGCAGAATTATTTGGCATTCGTACTGTCTTTTTACTGGTTGGTTGTTTTCTATTTTTAGCTGCTGTTTTGACTATTTGCTTTATCAAGGAAGATTTTAAACCAGTAGCCAAGGAAAAGGCCATCCCAACAAAGGAATTATTTACCTCAGTTAAATATCCCTATCTTTTGGTCAACCTCTTTCTGACCAGTTTTGTCATCCAGTTTTCAGCCCAATCGATTGGCCCTATTCTGACTCTTTATGTGCGTGACTTAGGGCAGACAGAGAATCTTCTTTTTGTCTCTGGTTTGATTGTGTCCAGTATGGGCTTTTCCAGCATGATGAGTGCAGGAGTCATGGGCAAGCTAGGTGACAAGGTGGGCAACCATCGCCTCTTGGTTGTCGCCCAGTTTTATTCAGTTATCATCTATCTCCTCTGTGCCAATGCCTCTAGCCCCCTTCAACTAGGATTTTATCGTTTCCTCTTTGGATTGGGAACCGGTGCCTTGATTCCCGGAGTTAATGCCCTTCTCAGCAAAATGACACCCAAAGCCGGTATTTCAAGGGTCTTTGCCTTCAATCAGGTATTCTTTTATCTGGGAGGTGTCGTTGGTCCCATGGCAGGTTCTGCAGTAGCAGGTCAATTTGGCTACCATGCAGTCTTTTATGCGACAAGCCTTTGTGTTGCTTTTAGTTGTCTCTTTAACCTTCTTCAATTTCGAACATTATTAAAAGTAAAGGAAATCTAGTGCGAGTAAAAATTAATCTCAAATGCTTCTCTTGTGGCAGTATCAATTACCTAACCAGTAAAAATTCAAAAACCCATCCAGACAAGATTGAGGTTTTAAAGTATTGTCCCAAGGAAAGAAAAGTAACCCTACATCTTGAATCTAAGTAGATTTTATGGTAAAATAATAGGGATTTTAAGGAGTTTGATATGTATAACCTATTATTAACCATTTTATTAGTATTATCTGTTGTGATTGTGATTGCGATTTTCATGCAACCAACCAAAAACCAATCCAGCAATGTATTTGATGCCAGCTCAGGTGATTTGTTTGAACGCAGTAAAGCTCGCGGTTTTGAAGCTGTAATGCAGCGTTTGACTGGGATTTTAGTCTTTTTCTGGCTAGCCATTGCCTTAGCATTGACGGTATTATCAAGTAGATAAGAAAATAATGGGCAGGACTAGGTCTTTGCCTCTTTTTATTTTTAAAAGATATTTTAGAAGGTTTTACAGTAAAAGAAAATAAAAAATCTAGAAAGAAAATATGAAAGATAGAATAAAAGAATATTTACAAGACAAGGGAAAGGTGACTGTCAATGACTTGGCTCAGGCTTTGGGAAAAGACGGTTCCAAGGATTTTCGTGAGTTGATTAAAACCTTGTCCCTAATGGAAAGAAAGCACCAGATTCGTTTTGAAGAAGATGGTACTCTGACCTTAGAAGTTAAGAAAAAACATGAGATTACTCTCAAGGGGATTTTTCATGCCCATAAAAATGGCTTTGGTTTTGTCAGTCTAGAAGGCGAGGAGGACGACCTTTTTGTAGGTAAAAACGATGTCAACTATGCTATTGATGGCGATACTGTTGAGGTTGTCATCAAGAAAGTCGCTGATCGTAACAAGGGAACAGCGGCGGAAGCCAAAATTATCGATATCCTAGAACACAGTTTGACAACTGTTGTCGGTCAAATCGTTCTAGATCAGGAAAAACCTAAGTATGCTGGCTACATCCGTTCGAAAAATCAGAAAATCAGCCAACCGATTTATGTAAAAAAACCAGCCCTTAAACTGGAGGGAACAGAAGTTCTCAAGGTCTTTATCGACAAATACCCAAGCAAGAAACATGATTTCTTTGTCGCGAGTGTTCTAGATGTGGTGGGGCATTCAACGGATGTCGGAATTGATGTTCTTGAGGTTTTGGAGTCTATGGACATTGTCTCAGAATTTCCAGAGGCTGTTGTCAAGGAAGCAGAAAGTGTGCCTGATGTTCCGTCTCAAAAGGATATGGAAGGCCGTCTGGATCTAAGAGATGAGATTACCTTTACCATTGACGGTGCTGACGCCAAAGACTTGGACGATGCGGTGCATATCAAGGCTTTAAAAAATGGGAATTTGGAGCTCGGTGTTCACATCGCAGATGTTTCCTACTATGTGACTGAGGGGTCTGCCCTTGATAAGGAAGCCCTTAATCGTGCAACTTCTGTCTATGTGACAGACCGTGTGGTCCCAATGCTTCCAGAACGACTGTCAAATGGTATCTGCTCCCTCAATCCTCAAGTTGATCGCCTAACCCAGTCTGCCATTATGGAGATTGATAAACATGGTCGTGTGGTCAATTACACCATTACACAAACGGTAATCAAGACAAGCTTCCGTATGACCTATAACGATGTTAATGATATTCTAGCTGGCGACGTGGAAAAGAGACAAGAATATCAGAAAATTGTCCCTAGTATCGAACTCATGGCCAAGCTTCATGAAATTTTAGAAAACATGCGTGTGAAACGTGGTGCCCTCAATTTCGATACCAATGAAGCTAAGATTTTAGTGGATAAGCAAGGTAAGCCTGTTGATATCGTTCTTCGTCAGCGTGGTGTTGCTGAGCGCATGATTGAATCCTTTATGCTGATGGCCAATGAAACAGTTGCCGAGCATTTTAGCAAGCTGGATCTACCTTTCATCTATCGAATTCACGAGGAGCCTAAGGCTGAAAAAGTTCAGAAGTTTATTGATTATGCTTCGAGTTTTGGCTTGCGTATTTATGGGACTGCCAGTGAGATTAGCCAGGAGGCCCTCCAAGACATCATGCGTGCTGTTGAGGGGGAACCTTATGCAGATGTATTGTCCATGATGCTTCTTCGCTCTATGCAGCAGGCTCGCTATTCGGAGCACAATCACGGCCACTATGGCCTTGCTGCTGACTATTACACTCACTTTACCAGTCCGATTCGTCGTTATCCAGACCTTCTTGTTCACCGTATGATTCGTGATTACAGCCGTTCTAAGGAAATAGCAGAGCATTTTGAACAAGTGATTCCAGAGATTGCGACCCAGTCTTCCAACCGTGAGCGTCGAGCTATCGAGGCCGAGCGTGAAGTCGAAGCCATGAAAAAGGCTGAGTACATGGAAGAATACGTGGGTGAAGAGTACGATGCGGTTGTGTCCAGCATTGTCAAGTTTGGTCTCTTTGTCGAATTGCCAAACACAGTTGAAGGCTTGATTCACATCACTAATTTACCTGAATTTTATCATTTCAACGAACGTGATTTGACTCTTCGTGGAGAAAAATCAGGAACAACCTTCCGTGTAGGGCAACAGATTCGTATCCGAGTTGAAAGAGCCGACAAGATGACGGGTGAAATTGACTTCTCATATATCCCAAGTGAGTTTGATGTGATTGAAAAAGGCTTAAAACAGTCTAATCGCAGTGACAGGGGGCGTGGTTCAAGTCGTCGTTCAGATAAGAAGGAAGATAAGAGAAAATCAGGACGCTCAAATGATAAGCGCAAGCATTCACAAAAAGACAAGAAGAAAAAGGGCAAGAAACCTTTTTACAAGGAAGTAGCTAAGAAAGGAGCCAAGCATGGCAAAGGGCGAGGGAAAGGTCGTCGCACAAAATAAAAAGGCGCGTCACGACTATACAATCGTAGATACGCTAGAGGCAGGGATGGTCCTGACTGGAACTGAAATCAAGAGTGTACGAGCAGCTCGAATCAATCTCAAGGATGGCTTTGCCCAAGTAAAAAATGGGGAGGTATGGCTGAGCAATGTTCATATCGCTCCTTACGAAGAGGGCAATATCTGGAACCAAGAACCAGAACGTCGTCGAAAACTCTTACTCCATAAAAAGCAAATTCAAAAATTGGAACAAGAGACTAAAGGAACAGGAATGACCCTGGTTCCCCTTAAAGTCTATATCAAAGATGGCTATGCCAAGCTCCTTTTAGGCCTAGCTAAAGGGAAGCATGACTACGATAAACGGGAGTCTATCAAACGACGTGAGCAAAACCGCGACATCGCGCGTGTTATGAAAGCTGTTAATCAGCGATAAAAAGAGGAATGAAGATGGAAAAACTAGTTGCCTATAAACGCATGCCTTTGTGGACTAAAGAAACCATGCCAGAGGCTGTTCAGCAAAAGCACAATACCAAGGTTGGGACTTGGGGCAAGATTACTGTTTTAAAAGGAACTCTCAAGTTTATTGAATTGACAGAGGATGGTGAGGTTCTAGCTGAACACCTATTTGAAGCAGGGGCTGACAATCCAATGGCGCAACCACAAGCCTGGCACCGAGTGGAGGCTGTAACAGACGATGTAGAATGGTACTTGGAATTTTATTGTAAACCTGAGGATTATTTTCCTAAGAAATACAATACCAATCCTGTTCATTCAGAGGTCCTAGAGGCAATGCAGATAGTAAAACCAGGGAAAGCCTTGGATTTGGGCTGTGGTCAGGGCCGTAACTCTCTCTTTCTTGCACAGAATGGTTTTGATGTGACAGCTGTAGATCAAAATGAATTATCTCTTGAAATCTTGCAAAGCATTGTTGAGCAGGAAGACCTAGATATGCCTGTTGGTCTTTACGATATCAATTCAGCCAGTATTGGGAAAGAATATGATTTTATCGTTTCAACAGTTGTTCTCATGTTTCTACAAGCGGACCGCATTCCAGCTATTATTCAAAATATGCAGGAGAAAACCAGTGTTGGTGGTTACAATCTTATCGTTTGTGCTATGGACACGGAGGATTATCCTTGCTCTGTGAACTTTCCATTTACCTTTAAAGAAGGGGAATTGGCAGACTATTACAAGGACTGGGAATTGGTTAAGTACAATGAAAATCCAGGCCATTTGCACCGTCGTGACGAAAATGGCAATCGTATTCAACTACGCTTTGCGACCATGCTAGCTAAGAAAATCAAATAAACATGAATGAAGATTAGGAAATTTCCTGATCTTTTTTCTTTTTTACGAATAATATAGAAAAGGAGGGAAATCATGTTTGTTGCGAGAGATGCTAGGGGAGAATTGGTAAATGTGTTAGAGGATAAACTTGAGAAGGAAGAATACACCTGCCCAGCTTGTGGAGGTCAGCTCCGTTTGCGTCAAGGACCAAGTGTCCGGACCCATTTTGCCCACAAAACCTTAAAAGACTGTGATTTTTCCTCTGAAAATGAAAGTCAAGAACACTTGGAAAACAAGGAAGTCCTTTATCACTGGTTGAAAAAAGAGGCAGAGGTGCAATTAGAATACCCTCTTCCAGAGCTTAAACAGATTGCGGATGTATTTGTAAATGGTCATCTTGCTCTAGAAGTTCAGTGTAGTCCCTTGCCTCAAAAAGTTCTTAAAGAGCGCAGTGAGGGCTATCGTAGTCAGGGGTACCAAGTACTGTGGTTGCTGGGTCAAAAACTGTGGCTCAAAGACCGCTTAACCCGTCTGCAACAAGGTTTTCTCTATTTCAGTCAAAATATGGGCTTTTATGTTTGGGAATTAGACAAGGAAAAACAAGTTTTGAGACTCAAATACCTGATTCACCAAGATTTTCGAGGTAAACTCCATTATCAAATCAAGGAATTTCCCTATGGTCAAGCTGGTTTACTGGAAATATTGCGTCTTCCCTATAAGAAACAAAAAATTTCTCATTTTACAGTTTCTCAGGACAAGGACATCTGTCGTTATATCCGGCAACAACTGTACTATCAAAATCCCATTTGGATGAAAGAACAAGCAGAAGCCTATCAGAAGGGAGAAAATCTCCTAACTTATGGGCTAAAAGAATGGTATCCACAAATTCGACCACTAGTAGGTGATTTTTGCCAAATTGAGAAAGATTTGACTCGCTATTATCAGTATTTTCAAACCTATTATCAAGAAAATCCTCAAAATGATTGGCAAAAGCTCTATCCACCAGCCTTTTATCAGCAATATTTCTTAAAAAATATGGTAGAATAGAAAGGATGGAGGAATCTAATGGTATTACAAAGACATGAAATAAATGAAAAAGATACATGGGATCTATCAACGATTTACCCAACTGACCAGGCTTGGGAAGAAGCCTTAAAAGATTTAACAGAACAATTGGAGACAGTATCCCAGTATGAAGGTCATCTCCTGGATAGTGCGGATAGCCTACTCGAAATTACTGAATTTTCTCTTGAAATGGAACGCCAAATGGAGAAGCTTTACGTTTATGCTCATATGAAGAATGACCAGGACACGCGTGAAGCCAAGTACCAAGAGTACTATGCCAAGGCCATGACTCTCTATAGCCAGCTAGACCAAGCCTTTTCATTCTATGAACCTGAATTTATGGAAATTAGTGAAAAGCAGTATGCTGACTTTTTAGAAGCTCAGCCAAAATTGCAGGTTTATCAACACTATTTTGACAAACTTTTGCAAGGCAAGGATCACGTTCTATCACAACGCGAAGAAGAATTATTAGCTGGAGCTGGAGAAATCTTTGGTTCGGCAAGTGAAACCTTCGCTATCTTGGACAATGCGGATATTATGTTCCCTTATGTTCTTGACGATGATGGTAAGGAAGTTCAGCTATCTCATGGGACTTACACACGTTTGATGGAGTCTAAAAATCGTGAGGTTCGCCGTGGTGCCTATCAAGCCCTTTATGCGACTTATCAACAATTCCAACACACCTATGCCAAAACCTTGCAAACCAATGTTAAGGTGCAAAACTACCGTGCCAAAGTTCGCAACTACAAGAGTGCTCGTCATGCAGCCCTAGCGGCTAATTTTGTTCCAGAAAGTGTTTATGACAATTTGGTAGCAGCAGTTCGCAAGCATTTGCCACTCTTGCATCGTTACCTTGAGCTTCGTTCAAAAATCTTGGGAATTTCAGACCTCAAGATGTACGATGTCTACACACCACTTTCATCTGTTGAATACAGTTTTACATACCAAGAAGCCTTGAAAAAAGCAGAAGAAGCCTTGGCAGTCTTGGGTGAGGATTACTTGAGCCGTGTTAAACGTGCCTTTAGCGAGCGTTGGATTGATGTTTACGAAAACCAAGGCAAGCGTTCAGGGGCTTACTCTGGTGGTTCTTACGATACAAATGCCTTTATGCTTCTCAACTGGCAGGACAATCTAGACAATCTCTTTACTCTTGTCCATGAGACTGGTCACAGTATGCACTCAAGCTATACTCGTGAAACGCAGCCATATGTTTACGGAGATTATTCTATCTTCTTGGCTGAGATTGCCTCAACGACCAATGAAAATATCTTGACGGAGAAATTATTGGAAGAAGTGGAAGATGATGCAACGCGCTTTGCTATTCTCAATAACTTCCTAGACGGTTTCCGTGGAACAGTTTTTCGTCAAACTCAATTTGCTGAGTTTGAACACGCGATTCACCAAGCGGATCAAAATGGTGAAGTCTTGACAAGCGACTTCTTAAATAAACTCTATGCAGACTTGAACCAAGAGTATTACGGTTTGAGTAAGGAAGACAATCCTGAAATCCAATACGAGTGGGCTCGCATTCCACACTTCTACTATAACTACTATGTATACCAATATTCAACAGGCTTTGCGGCAGCCTCAGCCTTGGCTGAAAAGATTGTCCATGGTAGTCAAGAAGACCGCGACCGCTATATCGACTACCTTAAGGCAGGTAAATCTGACTATCCACTTAATGTCATGAGAAAAGCTGGTGTTGATATGGAGAAGGAAGACTATCTCAACGATGCCTTTGCAGTCTTTGAACGTCGTTTGAATGAGTTTGAAGCCCTTGTTGAAAAATTGGGATTGGCATAAGATGGTTGAATCGTATAGTAAAAATGCTAACCATAACATGCGTCGTCCTGTCGTCAAGGAAGAAATTGTAGACTTGATGCGTCAGCGCCAAAAGCAAGTCACAGGATCTTTGAAAGAATTGGAAGACTTTGCCCGCAAGGAAAATATTCCCATTATTCCCCATGAAACGGTTGCTTATTTCCGTTTTCTCATGGAAACCATACAACCTAAAAACATTCTAGAAATTGGGACGGCCATCGGGTTTTCAGCCCTCTTGATGGCAGAACATGCGCCAAAGGCAAAGATTACAACCATTGACCGCAATCCAGAGATGATTGGATTTGCCAAGAAAAATTTCGCCCAGTTTGACAGTCGCAAGCAAATTACGCTCCTAGAAGGAGATGCGGTAGATGTCTTATCTACCTTGACAGAGTCCTATGATTTCGTCTTTATGGATTCAGCCAAGTCTAAATACATCGTCTTTCTGCCAGAAATCCTCAAACATTTGGAAGTCGGTGGTGTGGTTGTTTTGGATGATATTTTCCAAGGTGGTGATGTTGCCAAGGATATTATGGAAGTCCGTCGTGGTCAGCGAACTATTTACAGAGGACTTCAAAGACTATTTGATGCAACCTTAGACAATCCAGGACTCACCGCAACATTAGTACCTCTGGGGGACGGTATTCTCATGCTTCGTAAAAATGTAGCAGATGTTCAATTGCCTGACAGCGAATGATTTTCAGAAAAATTTAAGAAAATATAGTAAAATAGATAGGGTAACACTTATCTCAAAGGAGTAGACATGAAGAAAAAACTATTGGCAGGTGCCATTACACTATTATCAGTAGCAACTTTAGCAGCTTGTTCGAAAGGTTCAGAAGGGGCAGACCTTATCAGCATGAAAGGGGATGTCATCACAGAACATCAATTTTATGAGCAAGTGAAAAGCAACCCTTCAGCACAACAAGTCTTGTTGAACATGACCATCCAAAAAGTATTTGAGAAGCAATATGGCTCAGAAGTAGATGACAAAGAAGTCAACGATACTATTGCCGAAGAAGAGAAACAATATGGTGAGAACTACCAACGTGTCTTATCGCAAGCAGGAATGACTCTTGAAACACGTAAAGCTCAAATTCGTACAAGTAAATTGGTTGAGTTGGCAGTTAAGAAAGCAGCAGAAGCTGAATTGACAGATGATGCTTACAAGAAGGCTTATGACGAGTACACTCCAGATGTAACGGCTCAAATCATTCGTCTTGATAATGAGGATAAAGCGAAAGAAGTCCTCGAAAAAGCCAAAGCTAGTGATGCAGACTTTGCTCAATTAGCCAAAGATAATTCAACAGATGAGAAAACTAAAGCGAATGGTGGAGAAATCACCTTTGATTCTGCTTCAACAGAAGTACCAGATCAAGTTAAGAAAGCAGCTTTTGCGTTAGATGTAAACGGTGTTTCTGATGTGATTAGTGTTACTGGAACACAAGCATACAGCAGCCAATATTACATTGTTAAACTGATTAAGAAAACAGAAAAATCATCTAATATTGACGATTACAAAGAAAAATTAAAAACTGTTATCTTAACTCAAAAACAAAACGACGCATCATTTGTTCAAAGTATTATCGGAAAAGAATTGCAAGCAGCCAATATCAAGGTTAAAGATCAAGCCTTCCAAAATATCTTCACTCAATACATCGGTGGTGGAGATTCAAGCTCAAGCAGTTCTTCAAAAGAATAAAACAGAAAAGAGCCAAGTGCTCTTTTTCTTATGAGAAAATCTTCTATCTTAAGGGTAAGAGTTTTTTTCTTTCGGAAAAAATGGTATAATAGCAATCAAAACTAGAAAATAAACGGAATTTGGGAATAATTTCTTTTGTTCTCATTAGATTGGTGATACTATGAAGATTAGTAAGAGGCACCTGTTAAACTATTCTATTCTAGTTCCTTACTTACTTTTATCTATTTTGGGTTTGATTGTAGTCTATTCTACAACCAGTGCCATTCTTATCGAAGAAGGTAAAAGTGCCCTCCAATTGGTTCGAAGTCAGGGAATGTTTTGGATATTTAGTTTAATATTGATTGCCTTGATATATAAGCTGAAACTGAATTTTTTAAGAAAAGAACGACTTTTATTTATTGTTATGTTTGTTGAGCTGATTCTCTTAGCTCTGGCTCGCTTAATTGGTACGCCAGTCAATGGAGCCTATGGTTGGATTTCAGTAGGACCTTTGACCATTCAGCCAGCGGAGTATTTGAAGATTATCATCGTCTGGTACTTGGCCCAACGTTTTTCAAAACAACAGGATGAAATTGGTATTTACGATTTTCAAGTTTTAACTCAAAATCAATGGATTCCTCGAGCTTTTAATGATTGGCGTTTTGTCCTCTTGGTAATGATAGGAAGTTTGGCTATTTTCCCAGATTTGGGGAATGCTACAATCCTAGCGCTGGTCGCCTTGATTATGTATACAGTTAGTGGGATTGCTCATCGTTGGTTTATAGTCTTTATCGGTGTATTGTTTGGAGTTTCAGCCCTATCCTTATCAGCTATTTCTATGATTGGGGTTGATAAGTTTTCAAAAGTTCCAGTATTTGGTTACGTTGCTAAGCGTTTCAGTGCCTACTTTAATCCCTTTGCTGATTTGGCAGGAGCAGGCCACCAACTTGCAAATTCCTACTTTGCCATGGTAAATGGTGGTTGGTTTGGTCTAGGATTAGGAAATTCAATCGAAAAACGTGGTTATTTACCAGAGGCTCATACAGACTTTGTATTTTCAATTGTCATTGAAGAGTTTGGATTTGTGGGAGCCAGCTTGATTTTAGCCCTTGTCTTTTTCCTGATTTTGCGGATTATCCTAGTCGGTATTCGTGCTAAGAATCCCTTTAATTCCATGATGGCGATTGGGGTTGGGGGGATGATGCTGGTACAGGTATTTGTCAATATTGGCGGAATTTCGGGCATTATTCCTTCGACAGGAGTAACCTTCCCCTTCTTATCACAAGGAGGGAACAGTCTCCTAGTCTTGTCTGTAGCCATCGCCTTTGTCTTAAATATTGATGCAAGTGAAAAACGTGCCCAATTATATGAGGAGTTAGAAGCTCACTCATCAAACTATATGTAGAGTTGATAGTGGAAAGGATTACCTATGTCTCTTCAAAAATTAGAAAACTATAGTAATAAAGCTGTCGTGCAAGAAGAAGTATTGATTTTAACAGAATTGTTAGAAGATATCACTAAAAATATGCTTGCCCCAGAGACTTTTGCAAAAATCATGGAGTTGAAAGAATTATCAACTCAAGAAGATTATCAAGGCTTGAACCAATTGGTTACGAGTCTGTCAAATGATGAAATGGCTTATATTTCACGCTATTTCTCTATCTTGCCTCTCTTGATTAATATTTCAGAAGATGTGGATTTGGCCTATGAAATCAACCACCAAAATAATATCGATCAAGATTATCTTGGGAAATTATCGGCAACGATCAAAATGGTTGCAGAAAAAGAAAATGCGGTTGAAATTCTAGAACACTTGAATGTTGTCCCTGTTTTGACTGCCCATCCAACACAAGTACAACGTAAGAGTATGCTGGATTTGACTAACCATATCCATACCCTCTTGCGTAAGTATCGTGATGTGAAATTAGGATTGATTAATAAGGAAAAATGGCATAATGATCTCCGTCGTTACATTGAGATTATCATGCAGACAGATATGATTCGTGAAAAGAAATTGAAAGTAACCAATGAAATCACGAATGTTATGGAATACTACAATAGTTCATTCCTGAAAGCTGTTCCTCATTTGACTGCTGAGTACAAGCGTCTGGCTAAAAAACACGGCTTGGAGTTGAAACATCCTAAACCAATTACCATGGGAATGTGGATTGGTGGAGACCGTGATGGGAATCCTTTTGTTACAGCAGATACCTTGAAACAATCTGCTATGACCCAGTGTGAAGTCATCATGAACTACTATGATGAAAAGATTTACCAACTTTATCGTGAGTTCTCTCTCTCAACCAGTATTGTCAATGTGAGCAAGCAAGTCAGAGAAATGGCTCGCCAATCCAAGGATAACTCGATTTATCGTGAAAAAGAGCTTTACCGCCGTGCCTTATTTGATATTCAATCAAAAATCCAAGCAACAAAAACCTATCTGATTGAGGATAAGGAAGTTGGGGCTCGCTATGAAACAGCTAATGATTTTTATAAGGATTTAATTACTATTCGTGATTCCCTCTTGGAAAATAAGGGTGAAGCACTGATTTCTGGTGATTTTGTTGAGTTGATCCAGGCAGTTGAAATTTTTGGTTTCTATTTGGCATCTATTGACATGCGTCAAGATTCTAGTGTTCACGAAGCCTGTGTAGCTGAACTCTTGAAATCAGCAGGTATTCATTCTCATTATAGTGAACTAAGTGAAGAAGAAAAATGCCAGCTTCTCTTGAAAGAATTGGAAGAAGATCCACGTATTCTTTCTGCCACTCATGTTGAAAAATCAGAATTACTTGAAAAAGAATTAGCAATCTTTAAGGCAGCTCGTAAGTTGAAAGATAAGTTGGGAGATGATGTCATTCGTCAGACCATCATTTCACATGCAACCAGCGTATCAGACATGCTGGAATTGGCTATCTTGCTAAAAGAAGTAGGGCTAGTTGATAAAGAAAGAGCTCGTGTCCAAATCGTTCCTCTCTTTGAAACAATCGAGGACTTGGATCACTCAGAAGAAACCATGAGAGAGTACCTTTCACTTCCTCTTGCTAAGAAATGGATTGCTTCACGTAATAACTACCAAGAAATCATGCTTGGTTACTCTGATAGTAATAAAGATGGTGGTTACCTTTCATCATGTTGGACCCTCTACAAGGCTCAACAACAATTGACTGCTATTGGAGATGAATTTGGCGTTAAGGTTACCTTCTTCCACGGCCGTGGTGGTACTGTCGGTCGTGGTGGTGGACCAACCTATGAGGCCATCACCTCTCAACCGCTCAAGTCTATTAAGGATCGTATCCGCTTGACGGAGCAGGGTGAAGTAATTGGAAATAAATACGGTAATAAAGACGCAGCCTACTATAACCTTGAAATGCTAGTATCTGCAGCCATTAACCGTATGATTACTCAGAAGAAGAGCGATACCAATACATCCAATCGTTATGAAGCTATTATGGACCAAGTGGTGGACCGTAGTTACGATATCTACCGTGATTTGGTCTTTGGCAATGACCATTTCTATGATTATTTCTTCGAGTCAAGTCCAATCAAGGCTATTTCAAGCTTTAACATTGGTTCTCGTCCAGCCGCTCGTAAGACTATTACTGAAATCGGTGGTTTGCGAGCTATTCCTTGGGTATTCTCATGGTCGCAAAGTCGCGTCATGTTCCCTGGCTGGTATGGGGTTGGTTCAAGCTTCAAGGAATTTATCGATAAAAATCCAGAGAATATTGCTATCTTACGAGATATGTACCAAAATTGGCCTTTCTTCCAATCGCTTCTTTCAAATGTCGACATGGTCTTGTCAAAATCAAATATGAATATTGCTTTTGAATATGCCAAACTGTGTGAGGATGAAGAAGTAAAAGCAATCTATGAGACTATTCTAAATGAATGGCAAGTCACCAAGGAAGTCATCTTGGCTATCGAAGGTTACGATGAACTCTTGGCTGAAAATCCATATCTAAAAGCAAGTTTGGATTATCGTATGCCTTACTTTAATATTCTCAACTATATCCAGTTGGAGTTGATTAAACGTCAACGCCGAGGAGAATTATCAAGCGATCAAGAAAAATTAATCCATACAACCATCAACGGAATTGCGACAGGATTGCGTAATTCGGGCTGATGTCTTTCAAACTTCCTCTTTTCGGCTCTTTGTCAACTGTAGTGGGTTGAATAAAAGCTAAGATCTAGAAAGGACGAAATTTG
>NZ_JBKOTR010000010.1:0-59458 GCF_049738015.1 Streptococcus sp. CL5.50 | reverse complement strand
AAAAAATATAACAAAAAAGAGAAGATTGTTACACCTTCTCTTTTTTCTATTTAAATTGCTTCTGTGACAAAACTACGGCTTTCCAATACTTTAAGCATGGCGTTAGCTGTATCTAGGGCTGTGAAGAGGGGCACTCCGTGTTCAATAGCTGAACGGCGAATCTGCTCTCCATCTTCGTCAGCAGTTCGTTTTGTTCCTACTGTGTTAATGATAGCTTGAATTCTTCCTTTACGAACAAAGCTTGGAATATCCTTATCGTCATCACCAATCTTACCAACAGGTTGGGCTTGTAATCCATGACTGGCAAAGAAGGCTGCTGTCCCTTCTGTCGCGAGGATTCCATAGCCAATATTTTGGAAACGATGAGCCAAGTCCAAAGCTTCTTCTTTGGCATCATCAGCGATAGTAAATACAACGTTACCAAAAGTTGGCAAGTGTAAGTAAGAAGCTTCAAAGGCCTTATAGAGAGCTTTTTCCAAAGTCGTATCAGAACCCATAACTTCCCCTGTTGACTTCATTTCAGGACCAAGTAAGCTGTCTACCTTAGCTAGTTTCGTAAAGGAGAAGACAGGTGCCTTGATATGAACGCGGGTACTTTCAGGGTAAAGTCCATCTTGGTAGCCAAGTTCTTCAAGTTTTTGCCCCAGAATGAGCTTGGTTGCTACTTGAGCCATAGGGATATTGGTTACCTTAGAAAGGAATGGCACCGTACGGCTAGCACGTGGATTGACCTCAATAACATAGACTTTTTCATCCTTGATGACAAACTGGATGTTCATCATTCCAAGGCAGTTAAGACCGATTGCTAGGCGTTTAGTATAGTCTGCGATTGTTTCTTGCACCTTTTGCGACAAGGTTTGTGGTGGGTAAACGGCCATTGAGTCACCTGAGTGGACACCAGCACGTTCAATATGCTCCATGATACCTGGGATGAGGACATTTTGTCCGTCTGAAATGGCATCGACTTCACACTCTTGTCCGACGATATAAGAGTCAACAAGAACAGGGTGGTCTGGACTTGCCTTAACCGCAGTACGCATATAAGAGCGAAGGTCTTCTTCGTTTTCAACGATTTCCATGGCACGTCCACCAAGTACATAAGATGGGCGGACAAGAACTGGGAAGCCAATCTTGCGAGCTGCAAGAACTGCTTCTTCTTCATTGGTAGCCGTTTGTCCTGGTGGCTGTGGAATATCCAAATCTTTTAGAGCTTGCTCGAAGAGGTCACGGTCTTCCGCACGGTCTAGGTCAGCTACTTGCGTACCAAGAATAGTCACACCTGCTTTAGCCAATGGCTCAGCTAGGTTGATAGCTGTTTGACCACCAAACTGAACGATAACCCCTTTTGGTTGCTCCAAGTCGATGACATTCATAACATCTTCGAATGTCAATGGCTCAAAGTAAAGCTTGTCTGATACAGAGAAGTCTGTTGAAACGGTCTCTGGGTTTGAGTTCATGATGATGGCTTCATAGCCAGCCGCTTGAATAGCCTTAACCGAGTGAACAGTTGCGTAGTCAAACTCAACACCTTGACCTATACGGATTGGACCAGAACCTAGGACTAGTACAGATTCCTTATCAGACTTGATAGATTCATTTTCCCATCCATAGGTTGAATAGAAATATGGTGTTTCAGAGTCAAATTCTGCCGCACAAGTATCTACCATCTTGTAGACTGGGACAATCTTGTTTTCCAAACGAAGCTGGCGAACTTGGTCAGCTGTAGTATTCCAGAGTTCAGCAATCTTACGGTCTGAGAAGCCATTAAGTTTAGCTGTTTTCAAGACTTCTAGATCTTGTGGATGGGCACCCAATTCTTGCTCAATTTCAAAGATATGCAAGAGTTTATCGAGATAAAAAATATCGATTTTTGTAAGCTCAGCAATTTCTTCTGGTGTGTAACCACGACGAATTGCTTCTGATACGTAGAAGAGACGGTCATCCTGGGCTTTGACTACTTTTTCAATCAAGGAATCATCAGAAACCTCTGCAAGTTCAGGCATTTCATTGTGGTGCACCCCAATTTCAAGGGAGCGACAAGCTTTAAGGAGAGATTCCTCGATGTTACGACCAATCGCCATGACTTCCCCAGTCGCCTTCATCTGAGTACCAAGACGACGCTCACCCTTTTCAAACTTGTCAAATGGGAAACGTGGAATCTTGGCAACAACGTAGTCAAGGGCTGGCTCAAACATGGCATAGGTTGAACCTGTGACTGGGTTGATCACCTCATCTAAGGTCAAACCTACTGCAATCTTAGCAGCCAATTTGGCAATTGGATAACCTGTCGCTTTAGAGGCAAGGGCTGAAGAACGTGATACACGGGGGTTTACTTCGATGACATAGTATTTGAAGCTATGCGGATCAAGGGCTAGCTGAACGTTACATCCCCCTTCAATCTTAAGGGCACGAATGATGCTCAAGCTTGCGTCACGAAGCATTTGATTTTCATAGTCTGACATGGTTTGCGCAGGAGCAAATACAATGGAATCCCCTGTGTGAATCCCAACTGGGTCAAAGTTTTCCATGTTACAAACAACCAAAGCATTATCAGCTGAGTCACGCATCACTTCGTATTCGATTTCCTTGAAACCTGCGATTGAACGCTCAATCAAACATTGGGTCACAGGTGATAATTTCAATCCATTTTCAGCGATTTCACGCAATTCTTCCTCATTAGCACACATACCACCACCAGTACCACCAAGTGTAAAGGCTGGGCGAACGATGACTGGGTAGCCAATTGTTGCTGCAAAGGCAACTGCTTCTTCGACTGTGTTGACAATTTCAGATTCTGGAATGGGTTGGTTGAGCTCTTCCATCAATTGTTTAAAGAGGTCACGGTCCTCCGCTTGGTCGATGGCAGATAGTTTAGTACCCAAAAGCTCAACACCAAGCTCATCAAGGATACCATTTTTCGATAATTCCATAGCCATGTTGAGACCTGTCTGACCACCGAGTGTTGGTAGCAAGGCGTCGGGACGCTCCTTACGAAGAATACGTGTCACAAACTCAAGTGTAATTGGTTCAATATAAACCTTATCAGCAATTTCCTTGTCCGTCATGATAGTTGCAGGATTTGAGTTAACCAAGACAACCTCATAACCTTCCTCTTTCAACGACAAGCAAGCCTGGGTCCCAGCGTAGTCAAACTCAGCAGCCTGACCAATAATAATCGGACCAGAACCAATCACCATAATTTTTTGAATATCAGTACGTTTAGGCATTTATAAGATATTAAGGGCGTCAAGCGGACAAAGCTAAAATAGGAGTTATGACGAAGAACTATCAGTTCTAGGAATAACTATCTTTTTAGCACCGTCCGTAGCCCGTATTCAGTTCAGCAAATACGGACCACCCTTCTCCTTTCTATTCGTCGCCTCACAGAGCGACATTAAATAAATTCTCCGACGATTTTCTAGAGAAACGATATTTTTCGATAAAAAATCTAGTGCAGGGAGTTTTTAGTTCGCCTGATAGCGACTAAAAGAAACGACCTGTCTTTCTATTCGGCAACTCTCAGGTTGCCATTAAATAAATTCTCCGACGAGCTTTTACTCGTTCTTAGTTTGATTGTTTAAAAGCTTCCATCATCTCGATAAACTCGTCAAATAGGTAGCTTGCATCATGAGGACCAGGAGCTGCATCTGGATGGTATTGGACAGAGAAAGCAGGTTGGTATCTGTGACGCACACCTTCAACTGACTTGTCATTGATTTCTTCGTGGGTGATAATCAAGTGTTCTGGCAAATCCTCACGGCTAACTGCATAACCATGGTTTTGACTTGTAAAATCCACACGTCCTGTAGCAATTTCACGTACCGCATGGTTGAATCCACGGTGACCAAACTTCATCTTGTAAGTCTTAGCCCCGTTTGCCATAGCAAAGAGTTGATGCCCCATACAAATACCAAAGATTGGAATTTTTCCTTGCACACCACGAATCATATCTAGTGCCTGTGGAACATCTTCTGGGTTACCTGGACCATTTGACAACATAACTCCGTCAGGATTGAGATGGAGAATTTCTTCCGCAGTTGTTGAATACGGAACAACCGTCACGTTACAGTTACGCTTAGAAAGTTCACGTAGGATTGAGTGCTTAAGACCAAAGTCCACTAGCACCACACTCAAACCAACTCCTGGAGCTGGATAGGAAGTTTTAGTGGAAACCTGTTTGATATTGTCTGTCGGCAAGACTGTTGCTTGCAGCTGGTCCGTCACATGGTCCATGCTGTCCCCAACATGGGTCAAGGTTGCTCGCATGGTACCATGCTTACGGATAATCTTGGTAAGGGCACGCGTATCAATCCCTGAAATACCAGGAATTTTCTTTGCTTTCAAAAATTCATCCAAGGTCATTTGGTTGCGCCAGTTGCTTGCTCTACGCGCTTCTTCAAAAACAACGACTCCTTTACAAGTTGGAATAATGGATTCGTAATCATCACGGTTAATTCCATAATTTCCCACCAAAGGATAGGTAAAGGTCAAGATTTGTCCATTATAAGACTGGTCTGTAATGGATTCTTGGTAGCCGGTCATCCCTGTATTAAAGACGATTTCGCCTGTAACATCAATATCTGCTCCGAAGGCTTTGCCTTCAAAAACTGTGCCATCTTCTAATACTAGAAGTCTTTTTGTCATATTTTCACCTCTCGTGGACGCTCACTGGCGTCTTTTAACGTCTTGTGTTTTAGTTGGCGTTTCTACTCGCCAGTACGGATTCTAAGATTGCCATTCGAACAAAAACACCATTGGTCATTTGTTGGACAATCCGTGATTTTGGTGCTTCAACCAAGTGGTCTGCGATTTCTACATCACGATTGACTGGAGCTGGGTGCATAAGGATTGCTGTTTCTTTCAAACGATCGTAACGTTCTTGAGTCAAGCCATGTTGGGCATGGTAGTCTTCTTTTGAAAAGACAGCTCCACTATCATGACGTTCATGTTGCACACGGAGAAACATCATGACATCCACCTGATCAATAATTTCATCAATAGTTACAAACTGTCCATAGTCTGCAAACTCTTGACTTCTCCATTCCTCAGGTCCAGCAAAGTAAAGTTCAGCTCCCAAGCGTTTCAAAATCTGCATATTAGATTTGGCAACGCGTGAGTGGTCCAAGTCACCTGCAATCGCAACCTTGAGACCCTCAAAGTGACCAAATTCCTCATAAATAGTCATCAAATCAAGCAAGCTCTGGCTAGGATGTTGTCCCGAACCATCTCCACCATTGATAATGGAAGTCGTAATCGTTGGACTTGCAATTAACTCTCTGTAGTAGTCAACCTCAGGGTGGCGAATCACACAGACATCCACTCCTAAAGCAGACAGAGTAAGGATGGTATCATAAAGTGTCTCACCCTTATTAACCGAACTAGTTTTCACATCAAAGTCAAGTCGTTCCAATCCCAGTTTAATCTCTGCCACTTCAAAGGACTTATGCGTCCGTGTAGAATCCTCAAAGAAAAGATTGGAAACAATCGGATGGTCCTCGTAGGGAAGCTGAGCTCCGTTTTTAAACTCAATTCCTCGCTTGATCAATTTCATGACTTGATCGACAGTGAGGTCTTCCATGGACACTACATGGTTCAATGCTTGTTGATTTTCTGACATGGCTACTCCTTCAGCTTTCTAAGCTTCTTCAGTAATCAGAACTCTGTCTTGGCCATCAAGTTCTGCCATCTCTACGATGATTTCTTCAGAACGACTAGTTGGGATATTTTTTCCAACGTAATCTGGACGGATTGGCAATTCTCTATGTCCACGATCGACTAGAACTGCTAAACTCACGCGCGCAGGACGACCATGACCGACAATATTATCAATAGCAGCACGGATGGTACGACCTGTATAGAGCACATCATCCACCAAGATAACTTCACGGTCTGTCACATCGACAGAAACCAAAGAAGTATCTTCTCCACTTTTAACATCATCACGGAAAGGTTTCGTATCCAATTCCACAACAGGAACTGAAAGATTTTCTAGCTGTTCCAAACGTTCTTGGATTCGGTGGGCGATAAAGACACCGCGAGTTTTAATACCAGCCAAGACGATTTTATTCAAATCTTTGTTGCGTTCGATAATCTCATAAGTAATACGCGTAATCGCTCGTTTGACGGTCAATTCGTCTACAACTTCTTTTGTCTTCATGACAAACCTCCAAAAAGAAAAGTCTCCTTAAACAAGGAGACTTGAAATGTATAGCTAAGTAAGCCCTACTGCAAACAGTATAGACTTCACCCTTCTACTTTATCACGCTCCTTGCCTGCCTCACGGGACAGGTTTAAAGGAATATTTAGTTATCAATTACTATAGCACAAAGCATGCTTAAAATCAAGCAAAAACTTTTGATGAGCCATCTTATAAATTGCTAAAATCATATAACTGTGGGTACTGGTCACACTCTGGATTTTTAGGATGGCAAATGGCTCTTCCAAAATAAATCATGGCCTGATGGGCAGCTAACCACTGCTCCGGTGGCAAGATATCCATAACCCGTTTTTCCACCTCAAGCGGTGTCGCTGATTTTTTGACGATATCATGGTGTTTGCAAATACGCTCCACATGAGTGTCTACTGCAAAGGCTGGAATTCCAAAGCCCACACTCATGACAACATTGGCTGTTTTGCGACCAACACCTGCTAAACTCTCTAATTCCTCACGTGTTTGAGGAACTTGACCATCAAAATCGTCTAGTAACTGTTGGGCACATTTTTTAAGGAATTTAGCCTTATTCCGATACAGTCCCAGGCGAGAAATGTGTGAAGCAATCTCACTCTCTGTCGCTACAGACATTGCTTGTGGCGTTGGAAAGGCAGCAAAGAGACCTGGTGTGGCCTTATTTACCGCTGCATCCGTTGTCTGAGCTGACAACATGACCGCAACCAAGAGTTCAAAATGATTGGTGAAATCAAGACTAGGCTTGGCATCTGGAAAAAGAGCAATGATTTCTTCTAGCACCTTTCGTGCGCGTTTTTTTGACAAGACCATTATTCGTCTCCGTCAAATAGTCCTTGTAAGCCAGCAAAAGGACTGTTTTCTTCTTTCTTAACTGCTTGTTGAGCTTGGTATTCTTCCTCTGTCATGATTTGCCAGTCATTTCCTGAAACAAATCCTTGACCAGCCTCTTCTTCAGCCGTCAAAACCTTGATAGGAATGTTTAGTAGGATATTGTCTGATACGCTCTCAGCAAGGTCAAGTTCTCCATTTTCGATAGGCAAGACCAAATCATCGTCTAAAACTTCCTGATCTAGTTGGTTAGTTGCACCTTCCATGAAAACTTCCGTTACTGGATAAGATTCAACTAACTCAACTGGTTCCATACTGCGACTTGAAGCAAGAACAATGGTATAAGATAGTTGATAATCTAAGAAATACATACGGTCTTCGTACTGTACTTTCCCAACTGCAAGGATATCTTTTACATCTAAAATTTCTTGATTGCGTGCACGCAGGTCTGCAGCTAGGTCTAACGTTTGTTCAAAATGCAAGCCTTCAGACTGCTTACGAATTTCTTGAATATTTAATTTCATACTTCCTCCATAAAGATTTACTCTCTTGATTATACCATGAAAAGCCTACAAATCAGCCCACCAAACTTTTTAATTAACATTCGATTTTTTAACATGTTTACTATGACATTTTTTAGTGCCATACTATAGGCAATAATACATCAGAGCAAGGAGGATGCTCACATGAAAGACAAAGAACTCATTACTAATGCAACCCAACTCCTATCCGAGTTAAATAAAAGTTTCCAAAGCTGCAAACAGGGTAGGGCAGATGATATTCGACTGCAAGAGCTGCTAAACACTACTCTGCAAGAGCTCAAAAAAGCGGAAAAGTTGGACAACAGTATTTTAATCGACCTTGAGAAATTTTACCAACGTACCAGTCTTCTGATTGGTCTTGGTAGCCTAAAACTGAATGATCAAGCACGCACTGCTTGGCGAAACTATGATAAATTCCATTACGAGCATATCAAACACGTACTGACTCTCTATGGACCTGTTTTCGGATTTTAGAGATTAGAATTGTCAGTTTTCTGTTGACAAAATTTCCTTAAAGGTATAGGATAAAGATACTAATACTCGGAGGTAAGGGAGACATGAACAACTAAGTCTATCAAATAAAGAAACTTTATTTAGTAGATCTTGTTTTTGTCTCTTTTTGTGTGCTCTTTTCATACTAGATTTTCTAGTATCTTATCCTCATTGAAAATCAAAAAACTAGAAGGCTAACCATCTGCTCCTCTTGAGTTGGATTAGGCAATCCTAAGCTAGTTTGACGAGCTTTTCAACGAGGATAATAGAGTTTTGACAGTGACTTTGGGCTCTACTAGATAAAGTAGAGCTTTTTGTTATGCACTATCGACATTCTAGAAAGGGCAATCATATGATAAAAATCAATCACCTGACCATCACACAAAACAAAGATTTACGAGACCTTGTCTCAGACTTAAACATGACCATCCAAGACGGGGAAAAGATAGCTATTATTGGAGAGGAAGGAAATGGCAAATCAACCTTGATTAAAACTTTAATGGGAGAAACTTTACCTGATTTCACTATCAGGGGAGACATTCAATCTGATTATCAATCAATAGCCTACATTCCTCAAAAACTCCCCGAAGAGCTGAAAAAGAAAAGTCTACACGACTACTTCTTTTTGGATTTTGCTGATTTAGACTACAGTATCCTCTATCGTTTGGCTGAGGAGTTACACTTTGATAGCAACCGTTTCGCTAGCGTTCAAGAGATTGGAAGCCTTTCGGGGGGCGAAGCTTTGAAAATTCAGCTCATCCATGAGTTAGCCAAACCCTTTGAGATTCTATTTTTAGATGAACCTTCAAATGACCTAGACCTTGAGACGGTTGATTGGCTAAAAAGTCAGATTCGAAAGATTCGGCAAACCGTTATTTTCATTTCCCATGATGAAGACTTTCTTTCTGAAACGGCTGATACTATTGTCCACTTGCGACTGGTCAAGCACCGTAAAGAAGCGGAAACGCTAGTAGAGCATTTAGACTATGATAGCTATAGCGACCAGAGAAAGGCTAATTTTATAAAACAAAGCCAACAAGCTGCTAACGACCAACGAGCCTACGATAAAACCATGGAAAAACATCGGCGAGTCAAGCAAAATGTAGAAACTGCGCTTCGAGCTACCAAAGACAGTACTGCTGGGCGCCTATTAGCTAAAAAGATGAAAAATGTTCTCTCTCAAGAAAAACGCATTGAAAAGACAGCTAAGTCCATGACCCAAAAACCACTTGAAGAAGAACACATTCAACTTTTCTTCTCAGATATACAGCCATTACCTGCTTCTAAAGTCTTAATCCAGCTGGAAAAAGAAAATTTATCCATTGACGACCGAGTTTTGGCTCGAGAACTACAACTAACTGTCCGTGGCCAAGAAAAAATCGGTATCATCGGCCAAAATGGTGTTGGTAAATCAACTCTGTTAGCCAAGTTACAGCAACTTCTTAATGATAAAAGAGAAATTTCGCTTGGTTATATGCCACAAGATTACCATAAGAAACTGCAATTAGATTTATCTCCAGTAGCCTATCTCAGCAAAGCTGGGGAAAAAGAGGAACTACAGAAAATCCAATCTCATCTAGCTAGTCTCAATTTCAGTTATCCAGAAATGCAGCATCAAATTCGCTCCTTATCTGGCGGGCAACAGGGTAAACTCCTGCTTTTGGATTTAGTCTTGCGCAAACCAAACTTTCTCCTTCTGGATGAACCCACACGAAACTTTTCACCCACTTCTCAACCCCAAATCAGAAAACTCTTTGCCACCTATCCAGGCGGTCTCATCACTGTTTCGCATGACCGTCGTTTCTTAAAAGAAGTTTGCTCGATCATCTATCGCTTAACAGAACACGGTTTGGATGTAGTTAATTTAGACAATTTATAAATTTGCAACATAGCAGATAGGTGGGGCAAAAACACAATTTTAGGAGAAAAGGAAGTAAATCTTCCCATAATAAAACGCATAATATCAAGTTTTTTGCACACCTGATATTATGCGTTTTTCAGATTTTAAAGACTTTTTCCAGCATTCATTTTACATATGTTTTAAACGTTCAATCCGTTCTGAGATAGGTGGGTGGGTATAAAAGAGTTTTTGGAACCCTCCCCCTTTCTTGGGATCATTGATATAAAGTGCACTGCTGGCATCATCGACAGGACGACTCATCGGTTTACTATTATCCAACTTACCTAGAGCATTAATCATCCCTTGAGGATTGCGGGTCAACTCGACACTGGAAGCATCAGCTAAAAATTCCCTCTGACGAGAAATAGCTAGTTGCACCAAGGTTGCAGCGAGAGGTGCCAGCACAATAGCTAGTAGGGAAACCACTAGCATAATGATTTCTAAGCCATTTCCTTCTCGGTCATCGTCACTTCGTCTGCGACCTGCGCCACCCCACCACATCATACGACCTGCCATACTAGAAAGCATGGTGATAGCACTAGCAAGGGCGACAGCAATAGTCGAAATACGAATATCGTAGTTACGGATATGACTGACTTCATGTCCCATAACAGCTTCTAGTTCTTCACGATTCATGATAGCTAGGAGACCTGAAGTCGCAGCAACAGCAGCATTTTGAGGATTAGAACCTGTCGCAAAGGCATTTAAGGCTGGATCATCAATGATGAAAACACGGGGCATAGGAATCTGAGCGACCATAGCCATATCTTCTACTACATGGTAGAGGTCTGGTGCCGTTTGTTCATCCACCTCACGCGCTCCATTCATGGACATGACAATCTCTGTCGATTGAAAAATCATGGACAAGGCATAGATAAAGCCGATAATCAGTGCGATAACCAAACCACCAATCCCAGACCGCATAAAGAGGTAACCAACCGCATAGCCAACAAGAGCTAAGAGTAGGAAAAATACCAGCAACAAGATCCAGGTTTTTCGTTTATTGCTTGCAATTTGATCAAACAACATCTTAGTCACCTAAACCGCTAAAATCAACCTTAGGAACTGCCTTTTCCTCTTCTGGTGTTTGAAGGAAATCTGCTGCTTTAAATCCAAACATTCCAGCGATAATATTGCTTGGGAAAGTTTCTAATTTTACATTGTAGTTGCTGACAACACTGTTGTAGAGTTGACGAGAGTAAGAAATTTTATTTTCTGTGTTTGTCAACTCCTCTTGCAATTTAACAAAGTTGGCACTAGCTTTCAAATCTGGATAGCTTTCTGCAACTGCGAAGATACCTGAAACCTGACGAGTGAGTGCATCACTGGCTTTCATAGCTTCTGCTGGTGAAGTCGCTGCTGCCACTTGGTTACGCAGTTCTGCCACCTTTTCAAGGGTAGAACCTTCATATTTGGCATAACCTTTTACAGTCTCAATCAAGTTTGGCAAGAGGTCGTTTCGACGTTTCAACTGAACATCAATCTGGCTCCAAGCCTCCTTGGTTTGCATACGATTTTTAACCAAACCGTTATAGCTAACAATCACAAAAATAACAACAAGAGCCAAAACTCCAAGAATAATCCAAGTCATGATATAAGTCCTTTCTACTTTTAGATTAGTACCAGTATATCAAATTTTTAATGATTGTGGTAAAATAAGATGATACTAAAGAAGGAAATAACTATGAAACCAGAAACATTTTACAACTTGCTTGCCGAGCAGAATCTTCCACTTTCGGACCAGCAAAAAAAACAATTTGAACGTTATTTTGAGCTCTTAGTCGAGTGGAATGAAAAGATTAATTTAACAGCCATTACGGACAAGGATGAAGTTTATCTCAAACATTTTTACGATTCGATTGCACCTATTCTGCAAGGCTTGATTCCCAATGAAACTATCAAATTGCTTGATATTGGAGCTGGGGCGGGATTTCCTAGTCTACCAATGAAAATCCTCTATCCTCAGTTAGATGTAACTATCATTGATTCACTTAACAAGCGCATCAACTTTCTCCAACTGTTGGCTCAAGAACTGGATTTGGACGGTGTGCATTTCTACCATGGACGTGCCGAAGATTTTGCACAAGACAAGAACTTCCGTGCTCAATATGATTTTGTAACAGCTCGTGCGGTTGCCCGTATGCAGATTTTATCTGAATTGACTATTCCCTACCTTAAAGTTGGCGGAAAACTATTGGCACTCAAGGCTAGCAATGCGCCTGAGGAATTATTAGAAGCTAAGAATGCCCTCAACCTCCTTTTTAGTAAAGTAGAAGACAATCTCAGATACGCCCTACCGAATGGAGATCCGCGCTACATCACAGTGGTAGAAAAGAAAAAAGAAACACCAAATAAGTATCCACGTAAAGCTGGCATGCCCAACAAACGCCCGCTTTAAATTTTTTAGTAAAAAAATATTTACAAAGTTCGTAATTTCTGCTATACTATCACAAGCAAAGGTTTTTAATGTCATCCCGTGAGGTGACGAAGACGCAGAAATATTTAAAACTCTTTAAAGTTTAGATTTTAGAGAAGTCTTACTCTGAGGGCCTATTGCTGTAAAATAATGGGCTCTTTTTTGATGCCCAAAAGTGAGGTTTATATGAAACAAGAATCAACTGTTGATTTGTTACTAGACGTTGACCAACGTCCTTCAGCTGGAAAAGGAATTCTCCTTAGTTTCCAACACGTTTTCGCCATGTTCGGTGCGACCATCTTGGTACCCTTGATTTTGGGAATGCCTGTATCTGTTGCCCTTTTTGCTTCAGGTGTTGGAACACTCATCTACATGATTTCAACTGGTTTTAAAGTTCCAGTTTATCTAGGTTCTTCATTTGCCTTTATCACAGCAATGTCACTGGCTATGAAAGAAATGGGTGGTGATGTGTCTGCTGCTCAAACAGGGGTTATCTTGACTGGTTTGGTCTATGTCCTTGTGGCTGCTGGTGTTCGTTTTGCAGGTACAAAATGGATTGATAAACTCTTGCCACCAATCATCATCGGACCTATGATCATCGTTATCGGTCTTGGACTTGCAGGTTCAGCTGTTACTAACGCTGGCCTTGTAGCGGATGGAAATTGGAAAAATGCTCTTGTAGCGGTTGTTACTTTCCTAATTGCTGCCTTTATCAATACAAAGGGAAAAGGCTTCCTACGAATCATTCCATTCCTATTTGCAATTATCGGTGGTTACCTCTTCGCACTAACTCTTGGTTTGGTTGACTTTACACCAGTTCTAAAAGCTAACTGGTTTGAAATTCCTGGTTTCTACTTGCCATTTAGCACAGGTGGTGCCTTTAAAGAATACAATCTTTACTTTGGGCCAGAAACCATCGCCATCTTGCCAATCGCTATCGTAACAATTTCTGAACATATTGGAGACCATACTGTTTTGGGTCAAATCTGTGGCCGTCAATTCTTGAAAGAACCAGGTCTTCACCGTACTCTTCTTGGTGACGGTATCGCAACTTCTGTTTCTGCCTTCCTTGGTGGACCAGCCAATACAACTTATGGAGAAAATACAGGGGTTATCGGTATGACTCGTATCGCTTCTGTCTCAGTTATCCGTAACGCTGCCTTTATCGCGATTGCCCTTAGCTTCCTTGGTAAATTCACTGCCTTGATTTCAACCATTCCAAATGCTGTACTTGGTGGTATGTCAATCCTTCTCTATGGAGTTATCGCCAGCAACGGTTTGAAAGTCTTGATCAAAGAACGTGTGGATTTCAGTCAAATGCGTAACCTAATCATCGCAAGTGCTATGTTGGTACTTGGACTTGGAGGAGCTATCCTTAAACTCGGTCCAGTTACCCTTTCAGGAACTGCCCTATCAGCCATGACAGGAATCATCTTGAACTTAATCTTGCCATACGAAAATAAAGACTAAGAGTCTAAACACATCAAAAAACGAGCATTTCCAATTACGGAAGTGCTCGTTTTTTGATATTTAGAAGTGAGTGTATGATCTCTACAGCATTTTAATACAGCTCACCCACACTCATAAGCTCCCATTCAGAAAAATCAACCTGAAAAACTTCTGGGGCTTTTGTAGTACCATTGTACACTACTATAAAATAGCCTTTTTCATTGTAAAACTTACCCAAAATCTCAGAGTCTTTCATTTCTGCTTTCAATCCACTATCTTCTATCTTTTTATTTATATGTTGCTCTGTTTCTACTTCATTATTTCCTTGAGTTCCTAAGATATAACCACCAAAGCTTACCCAAAAGAAGATAAAAAGCATAAATACAATAGTTGCATATTTCAAAAAATTTAGTTCTTTCATTTCTTTATTATTCCTTTTTGTGTTAGTTGATACTATTTATATAGTTTTCTTAGTTCCTTAAATCCCAAGGGGTAAAAATACCCCCTTACACTCCCACCATTCCATCAAGCCATCTAGTGAAATTTTCTTCTTTTGTCTCGTCATCATACCAATCAAAATCTTCAATATAAGTTGAGTTTGTGACTAGCTTGATACGCTTGTTTTGGTATTGGAAATCTAAATAGAATTCGGGTTCCTCTTCACTATACAAGTTAGCGAGGAACCGAACTCTTTTGGTATATTCTAATCGTTTTATTGGACCACTTTTTGTGACAGTTCCAGTGTATATGTTTTATATAATTGATGGCAAGCTTGATTCTCTCCTGCATTAATCAAGGAAACACAAGGTAAGACAAGTTCTGACCAGATAGAATCTAGTATTTCCTCTCGATTTGGATGTTCTTCTAACTTGGCAACAATCTGAGGAGCCATCTTATAGTAGGATTCAATTTCCTCCTGACCACCATCTTGCAAAGCTAGATAAGAGTCCCTGAATTTTCGTAAAGTCATCAATTCATCACAATCATCTGCTAATCCTTTGTAAGTTACAGCTGCTTCTGTCAAATAACAACCTCTTTGTTCAATCTGATAATAAGCATCTGGTTCGCCAAAAAATCCAGTTTTAGAGCGCACATATCTCTCTGCATCACTCCTACGTTGAAAAACAGCTACTTCTCTTCCCTTACGATATACAACAAATTCCATTTCTTTTTCCTCTCTATCTTACAATATTTAATAATTCCTCATAGCTAGAAACCACATCATAGATGTGCTGATCATTAATCAATCCAGCTTGAGCTAAAGCTTTAAAGTGAGCACGCGCACATGCAATTTTTGCTTGCTCAGCTTGTTTTAATTGAAGACTAGACATAGAGCCTTTCGTTTCTGCAACAAAATAGATATGCTTGACACTTCCTTCACGGAAGGCGATTGCCCAGTCAGGATTATAGTTTCCAAGTGGAGTCGCAATACTGAACTTCCCTGGTAACTTCACATAAACACGAACATCCTCGTATTGTTCCAAAGCTTCTTTAAAGGTCTTCTCCGTATTTGAATCAACTTTTACAAAATTGTAAATCCCTTTTTTGGATTCAAGTAAGTGATCATCTGATCTGTTAGCAGTTTCAGGATTGTCATAAAACAAGTCCATATCATACTCTTCATTTAACACATTATACTGAATATGCTTGATAATTTGACTTGCTTTTTGTTCATTAATGAGCTTCGAAACCTTAAGAATAAACTCTTCTGGATTCTGTTTAAACTTGTCAAATTGGTAGACATAGATTTTACTTAATATTTCCGCAACCAACTTACGAGTTAAACCAGTCTGCTCAGCAATCTCCCCTAGTAAATCATATTTGGTCATAATCTGCGAACCATTTAGATACTCTTGCTGGCGATCATTTTCAGCAACTGTCAAATGGAGTCCTTCTTCCTTACTCATCTCAGTAGCGCTTGCCTGAGTTATATGAAAGCTTGGTTTGCTGACGACTAATTTCTCATTGATATAGTCAACCGAATGTTTTACCAATTCCGCATCATCAAACTCTACTTGGTAACTCGTCTTACGATTGATTTGCTTCCAGAGATTTAAAAATTCTTTTCGGGCAATATTTTCTTGATTCACCTCATTTGAGAACTGAATGACTGAATGATTGGCATTTTCAATTTCATATTGTCCAGCATGATAAACGCTCTCCAATATCTCTACCAGCTTATCCTCATAACCTGCTAGTGTTTCAGACAGTTGTAACTGATGATTTTCTTTTGCAGTAAAATATTCTGTAGTCAATTGTCCTTCACGATCTATATAGCCTTGTCGAATTAAATCAAAATGAATCGAATCTGCTTGTTCCTTGGTAATTCGTATTGTTTGTCCTTCTTGATTGGTTAGAACTTTATTCGCAAAAAGACTAACATCCACTTTTGCAGGACGATCTGCTAAGAGTTCTTTTATTTCTTCTTGTAGACTTCGAGCAAATTGATCATAACTTTCATTTGCAATTACTGTCAGTTTATTGATTTCATGTACATCATTTCCTAAGAGTTCAAAATCCTGACGAATTCCGTTTTGGTCAACTGCTAAACGCATACCACGACCAATTTCTTGACGTTTACGAGTCTCCGCTGAAGATTGCTTCAGCGTACAGATTTGAAAGACATTTGGGTTATCCCATCCCTCTTTTAGAGCTGAGTGAGAAAATAGGAAACGAACTGGCTCTTCAAAGCTCAATAAACGCTCCTTGTCCTTCATAATTAAGTCATAGGCATCAATGTCATTTGAAAGATTGTTCTTCTTTTCACTGGCAGATTTATAGTCCACAAAAATGGTCTTATCTGACTTCTTCACTTTATCTACCGAAAAGTAACCAGCATGAACTGAATTTCCTTCAAGATTAGCCTCCAAATACCTACGATAAGGGGTTGGTTCCTGTGTTTGGATAAACTGGTTTACTTGATTTCGGTATTCTTCTTCAAAAATCTGAGCGTATTCTCCATTATAGGCATCATTATGTTCATCATATTGCTTATACTTGGCCACTTCATCGATGAAAAATAAGGATAATACTTTAATTCTTCGATTGTACAGTTTACTTTCCTTTTCGATATGACTTTTTATGGTCTCTCGGATTTGAATTCTTCTGATGCTCGACTCATCCACTTGTCCAATCACTTCACCGACTTGAAGTTCTTGCGACACACCAACTTGAAGTTTGTTCTCTCTTGCATCAAAGTGACTAAGGGTCATTCCTTTATAAGCAGATAAATTCCCTGATTCAGCGTACAAATCAAAGGGTTCTTCCACCACCTTCAATTTCCTTTTGACACCTGACTGCGTTTTTACTTCAAATTCAATTTTTGATTTGGGTGCTCCTGTTTTTTGTGGAATGATTTCTTGTAGATATAGATATCCTTGTGTCCCGGTCGTCCCAGTTTGCTCAATAGCCTTAACTGCAATCTTCTTCACTAATTTTTGATTGTAAGCATCCATGGCATCCAATCTATAAACCATATCATGCTTTTCCTTGTGGGTAGCCGAATAACGTAGCGTAAACAATGGCTTGAAATCTTTTAGTCTTTCCTTTGTCTGTTTCCCTTCAACAGACTGAGGTTCATCAATAATCATAATCGGATTCATAGCTGCCAAGACGTCAATTGGACGACGCCAACGGAAACTTTCCTGTTCGGAATGAATCCGTCGCGCATCTTTGCCTTTTGCATTAAAGGCTTGAGAGTTGATGACCATGATTTGAAGGTCTGACGAATTGGCAAAACTATCCAAATCACCTAAACGTGAAGAATCGTAGACAAAATAGCGTGGTTGCTTGCCATACTCCATCTGAAAGTGACTTGACATGATCTGTAGAGACTTGAGAACTCCTTCACGAATAGCGACACTTGGAACGACAATAACAAACTTAAGCCAGCCATAACGTTTATTCAACTCCATAATTGTACGGATATACGTATAGGTCTTCCCTGTTCCCGTCTCCATCTCTATGGAAAAATTATAAGCTTCTCTCCCAGCAATCATATCAATCGATAGTTTATCAGAAGGACGCAAACCATAACGAGTTTGCATAGTATGAACATTTTCTCGTATACTTGTTTGACTCAATTGAATCGGTGCATTTCGATAAGCATCTAAAACCAAATCTACCTCATCTGACTTGAGACGACCTGGATCCGCCATATACTGAACTCCAGTATGTTTGGCTTGCCCTTGAAATAAATCTGCAATAGCACTAACCGCATCCAACTGAAATTGTTGTTTTTTAAATTGTAGTTTCATAATTCTATATTTTTCTTTATAATTTATTACTTTCAGGATAAAACCAAATACCAGATAAGAACTAGTGGAATCAATATATATTGAAACCAAATAATGATTTTATTCCAACTAAAATCATGTATCTTGATAAATTGCTCAATATAAAGAAAGGCATCTTTTAGGCAACACTTTTTCTTACCATCTTCAATTGTCTCTTCTGTTACTTTAGATTCCATGTCAGATTGCGAATTACCTTGACAATATTTTCTCTTCTGATACTTTTTAGCATACTTGTGATCAAAATCTGAATGATTTTCATTTCCTCGTAAACTAATTTGATACCTTGACATTATCTGTTGGTATTTATTAATTTTTTCATCATCACTAAGTGATTTTTGGAAAATAATTGATTTTAATTCAAGTAAAAAGTCTTCTAATTCTAACTGATGATAGTGTAATTTCAGAGCTCTCTCATTATAATTCAACTTAGCAACAAAATTCTGGACAAGCAAAGAATATATGGAAAACAAAGCCGACAAAGCTAATCTATCTTTATTTTCAGGGTTTATTAGCGAATACACTAATAAACCCGTTGACATTATACTCATTGCTAAAAAGATCAATTCCCATTTTTCAGCATACTCGTACAATCTTTTACTTGTATTAATTCTAGCTGCCCTTACAGTATCTATCGAATTGCATTTTAAATTAATCTCATAGTCTATATCTCTATCTTTAAAATCAAGAATTTCGTTCACATTACACCACCTTCACTTTTGTATGTGGTGACAATTCTTTGAAGATTTCACTTACGTTAATCTTATCTGCCGAATTGGCAAATGAGCTATCACGGAAGACGGCACGGAGTGGTTGCGCTTGAGCGATATGACGGATGACTTCTTCTGATATTTCATCTTCAAAACAAGCCATGAGCGAACCTTGATCTACGTCATAGATTTCTGATCCTGCTACTTTCTCCAAATCAATAGCTAGTGACAGTTCCATTCCCCATGTCAGCATAACTTGGAAAAGTAAGTCTAATCCACTACGTCCTTCCTTGATATTGGATACACTATCAAAAAGTTCTCCTTGGATAAATTGATCTGGCCGAGCTGAAACATCTTTAAAATTAGAAGAGTCTAGTTTGTAAGCTTTGAATCCAAAATCTTGCTTGCCAACCAACTCTGGATGCTCCTCCTGAATCTTTGCAGCAGCACGACGAATCCTCTCACGAGAAATCTGGTCAATAGTTTGAAAGTCGGTTGAATTCAATATTTGCTCGTCTAAAGTTGTTACAATAAACCTTCTATTTCCACTATCACTTGCATTTAGTCTCATCACAGAATCTGCAGTAGTACCTGATCCAGCAAAAAAATCTAAGACAAGTGAATCTCTATTAGTTGCATATGATAGAAGTTCATAAATTAACTCATACGGTTTTGAATAGTTAAAAATTGAATTGCCAAAAATTTGTTTTAAATATTTATTAGATTGTGTCGTAGAAAATTTTTCAATTACTGCTATAGGTTGAATTGTTCTAGGAGCTAAATTTCCATCCTTATCAACATTTAGATACTGTTTTGTATAGACATTTCCATTTTGAAAAACTACAAAATCATTTTCAATACCCCATTGAAGTTTTTCTTTAGACCAACGCCAACCCCAATCTTTTAATAATGCTCCTCCTGTTTGCCTAATCTCCCATTTCTCTTTACTACCTCCAGCATAATACATTTTTCCCTCAAATTCGATTGGATAATCTAAATTTTTGGACCATCCTAAACTTCCACTATCCAATTTTATTAATTGATATTTTCCACGAATCTCTTCATATTCATCACTCAACCTATAACGATCTATATCTTCAACCGGCTTTGGATTTATATTTGCTTCTAAAATCTGCTTGGTGTAAACTAAGAGGTACTCGTGTTTGTTTCTGAAAAACTTAGAATCAGACTTCCCCCCTCCTTCTTTATTCATCCATACTAGATTCGCTACAAAATTCTCCTCTCCAAATATCTCATCACAGATAGCTTTGAGGTTGGCTTGTTCATTATCATCGATAGAGATAAAGATAACACCTGAATCCTTGAGGAGATTACGCGCTAGGCGGAGGCGTGGATACATCATATTGAGCCAGTCTGAGTGATAACGGGCCGAAGTTTTTTCATTTTTTGTGAGCCCAATTACTTGGTGTCCTTCTTCATCCAAAAGTTCCATCTCTTCCTTCAACTCTTCGTCTGTTTTTTGGAACTTATCAGAGTATACAAAGTCTTTTCCTGTATTATAGGGTGGATCGATATAAATCATATCGATTTTTCCTAGATAGGATTCTTGTAAGATTTTTAAGACTTCTAAATTATCTCCAGTAATAAAGACATTTTCACTATTTTCAAAGTCAACACTTTCATCAAGATCTGGTCTTAGGGTTTTGGTAGTTGGTCGCCCAGCTTCTGCGATAGCTTCACGCTTTCCAACCCAAGTAAACTCATAGGATTCTCGACCATCCACAATTTCCTCTGATAAAAACTGTTTAAGTTTCTCAAAGTCAATCGCAGGACCTAATTTGCCGTATTCATCCCTCTTTTCCGTCAGAACTTCAGGAAAAAGTTGACCAATTTTTGAAATATTATCTGTAAAAACATCTTTTGAAGTGAGAGTTAATTTCTCAAGTCCAGAGTTTTCACCTGTTTGCTGTGCTGTGCTGTGCTGTGCTGTGCTGTGCTGTGCTGTGCTGTGCTGTGCTGTGCTGTGCTGTGCTGTGCTGTGCTGTGCTGTGCTGTGCTGTGCTGTGCTGTGCTCATGGTAGTATCCTTTCTTAGCTTTGTCAAGCTTTTGTAATTTTAATTTTATAAAAAATTAAGTTGGCTTATCCTATCTTTGTAATGCTTCATTTTTAATAAATTACAGCTTCATTCTATCAAAAATAGGGGTTGAAATCAAAAGAGTTCTCTAATCTCAATTTCTGATTTTCCTTTGTCAAAATTTACAATCAATTTTGCTTCTTTAAATCTTCTATTTCTTTCAATGTAGCCTGATAGTCTCTTTTTATTTCCATTTGTTTTCTCATTGATTTTTCAGAATACATCTTTTTCTTTAGCTGCTGTGCCTTCTTATCTAATTTATCTAATTGGTCACTGAGTTCAATAGAGTTTCTAAGATTACTTGCTTCTAAAACTTGTAGCTCTTTCTTACCAGTTTCTTTTACAAGACTCTCATAAACATCATCTAAATCATTTCCCTCAAAGCCAATGCTTACATCATCATTCGTCCGAAAGCGACGGACAATCTTAAAGTGCTTGCCATCCTTTTCTTGACCCAAAGGCTCTTTATAATGAATAAGAAGTTCATCTCTACCTTGTGGATATTTTAATACAAAAGCTGTGTAAATCCCTAATCTTATATCTAGCTGTTCTAATAAAGTTAAGGAAACATCCATTTGTTCGAATTCTATTTCTAAAACCATGATTTGCTTCACTTTTTTTCCAGCAGGAATATTAGTGGTACTTGTATCAATCTGATGAGTAATTTGAATTTCTCTAATCTGTTCTCTAAAATCTTTCTTGTCTTTTGCAGATACATTAAGGTTATCAAAAAAATCACTATTGCCCTTTTTATGAGGCCGATATAGAATGTGAGGTTTTGATAAGGCTGTATAGGACGGAAATCTAATCATCAGAATCCCCTTTCATCAATATGAAGAAACAAATTAGCTCAAAATCATCCATTCCCTCAATGCTAGTATTCATCAAATCAACAGATCCAAAGTTAAATAGGGCATCCATCGTTGAAATCTGATCATGTTCCATTAGTTGATCGATTGCCTCTTGAAGCAATTCCGAATAAACAACCATTTCTTTACCGTATTTTGTTTGGCGATTGAACTTGTCTACTACTTGACTTAATGGTTTACTTTGCCCTCGACAAATGCTACTGAGGTGCTCCAATATTTTCTTGCTTTCAGAAGGGGATAACAGCAGTTCTCCATTTCTATTGATGTAGAGGATATAATATGGATGAAGCTGATTTTGATGATTTTTTCCTTTTACCTGATCTTTATTTTTTAGGACAAAAATGACACCTTCTGATTCTTTATTAGAGGCAGGTAAAATAGCTTGCAAACCTCTAGGAACTTTTTCTAACTCAGGATGTTCTTCCAAATACTTAAGAAGGTCTATACGATAATCTTCTAATCCTAAATCCATAATGGAAATACCATCATTCATCTCCTCTAGATCGACTACTTCATCTCTAAGACGTTCTAATTGTTTTCTTCGGTAATTATTATCCTCTATTTCTTCACTAGATAAAACATTATCATCTACTGTCGAAGTCAAGACAGAAATTTTCATCCTCGATTCAACCCTAGACTTGAGATCGATATACTCATCTAACTCAAGATTTGGCCAAAAGTTAACTAATTGAATGTATTTATTTTGACTACCAATTCGATCCACACGACCAAATCGTTGAACAATACGGACAGGATTCCAGTGGATATCGTAATTGACCATCATATCTGCATCTTGTAAGTTTTGACCTTCGGAAATCACATCTGTTGCAATTAAAAGATCAATCTCACTCTCATCACCAGGAAACAGAACATCACGAGATTTTGATTTAGGAGAGAAATAAGTTAACAAAGAATTGAGGTCTTTATTTTTAGTTTCCAAAGTTGTTGCAAAACCTTTTGTACCTGAAATCTGAGCAGTGTAAAGACCATACTTATCCAAGACATACTGACTAATATGTTTATAAAGGTAGTTCGTTGTTGTCGCAAATGCGGAGAAAATAATCAACTTTTTATTACCAACATTGATTGGATTTGTTAGTTTCTCATCTATCAAGGTAAAAAGAGTCTGAAGTTTTTGGTCTTCTTGTGGCGTTATTTTACTGATTAGATCTTCTAGCTCTGTCAATATTGCAAAATCTTGTTCTAACTCGACCTTCCAACTACGATAATCCATATCTTGTAGAGCAATACGATTTTTCTTACCAATAGAGAACTCGAAATTACTATCTTCCAAATCAAAATCATCTTCATCAAGATGAGGATTAAGAGATAAATGGTCCAAGCCTGTCAATTCATATTCCTCGATAGCCTTTAAGGTCTTTTCTACATAATCTTTAACAACATCTATTAAAGTATATCGAAAAGCTGCAACAGAACTTTCTAAACGTTTGAGCAGGTTAATCATCATCAGTTTTTTGATACCAGACTCACGACCAAACTGAGTTAAATTCCCCATTATCCCTTCTTTACTTTTATCGTATTTAGCTCTCTTTGATGGGTAAATATGTATCGATGGTTGATAGATAGTCAACTGGAGTTTATCAAGTAAGTGATATAATTTTTTATAGGTAATTCCGAGATTTGAAACCGTTAAATCAGGTTCAAAATTAAGAGGTTTTAAGCGCTGTGGAAATTCTCCAATAGCTTCTCTATCATAAAATTCGCGAATATGTTTTCTACTTCTGGCTATTGTTACACTATCTAGTACTTTAAAGAAGTCAAAATCTAATGTAGATAGCAGTTTATCTGTTGTTCTCTCCTCTGCAGGTAGATCAGCCCACTTGTTATAAGCAGATTGAGCGTTTCTGAAAATATCGTTTATAGATGATTTTGTTTCTAATTTACTATCAATTTGATCCGTATCTCCTTCATAGGCTAAAGCAATTTGATTTTTCAAATCATTAAAGCGATTATTAACAGGTGTGGCTGATAGCATTAGTACCTTTGTAGGAACACCAGACTTTATGATTCGATTCATTAAACGGCTGTATCGATTTTCTTTTCCCTCAGATAAGTCATTTTCGCTAGAACCACCATTTCTAAAATTATGGGACTCATCAATGACGACCAAATCATAAGTATGCCAATTATTTAAGGACAAATCAATTCCATTAGAGTGTCCTTTATCTCTACTGAGATCTGTATGATAAAGCACGTCATAAAGCAAATGTCTATCATAAATTGGATTATTTACATAATCATGACGATACATATTCCAGTTATTTTCTAACTTTTTAGGACAAAGTACTAAAATACGTTTGCCTCGATAAGAATAATAAGTCATGACCGCTAAAGCTGTATAAGTCTTCCCAAGACCAACCGAATCCGCTAGAATACATCCATTAAATTTTTCTAATTTAGAAATAATTGATTTCACTGCATCCTTTTGGAAATCATATAACAGCCCCCAAATCTTACTTTCTTTATAACCAACCCCTTCATTTGGTAAAAAGTCTTCATTGATATCTTCTAAAAATTCATTGAATAAATTATATAGCATCACATAGTAAATGAACTCAGGAGAATGTTCTTTATGAGCCAGGTTTAAATTCTCCAAAAACTCTTCTGTAACATCACGAAAATAATCATCTTCTTCCCAGAGATTATCAAATTCATCTAAATAATTTAAACTCAGTGGTGCATGATAGAGGTTTCTACTCGTTTTAAATAGAGAAGCTTCATATCCTAATTCTTTGCGATCAAAGTTTTTCAAACGATCTACTGCCACTACATCATCCGAATTTTCAATTCGAATACCATTTGGTATTTCATCTGTTTCAATATTAATAGACTTAAATTTCGCTTTTCTTCGGATCCAATCAGCACATTCACGAGCAATCGCTTTTTGGGTCAACTCATTCATCAATTTCTGTTCATACTTTCCACCAAAAATCGATTGTTCTCGTTCTTTTTTGGGTATCGTATATTCACGGAAATCTGTTTTGGTTTCATCTGTTACAAAAGTCGGATTTGTGAAAATAAATTTTAACTCTTCAATATTCTCCAATTCCTCTTTCAACTGCTGATAAGCAAACATAGAAAAGGTTGCTGCTGCAATTTTGACTCGGCTCTCTGATTTCAATTCTTTCTTTAACTCATCTCCAAGACGAATTGATCGATTATCAATTTCCATAATCCCTCCCTATTAGACTATTTCTACTATTATATCATTCTTTGCAAATTCAAAATAGACCTTTATTCTTCTTTCTAAAAAAGGAAAGCTCTGCGGCCTTCCTTTGTCTTACTTACGTTTCTTCTTCGCTTTTTTCATTTTGTTAGCCATGCGTTTCATGGACTGTTTCATAGCAAATTCACCGATTTTACCTTTGAGTCCGCCACCAAACATCTGACTCATATCTGGCATTCCTGCTCCTCCGAGAGCTGACAAGTCAGGCATACCACCTTGTCCCATCATACCTTCAAGGGCAGACATATCCATTCCTCCCATATTTGGCATATTTTTAGGAAGGTTGTTTGGATTGATCCCCATTTGCTTCATCATTTTGTTCATATCCCCAGACATAACTCCTTGCATGAGTTGTTTAGCCTGGTTAAAGTCTTTGATGAATTTATTAACTTCGACAAATGTATTTCCAGAACCTGCAGCGATACGACGTCGACGGCTTGGGTTTAGCAAATCTGGGTTTTCACGTTCTTCAGGTGTCATGGAAGACACAATAGCACGTTTACGAGCAATCTGACGCTCATCTACCTTCATGTTTTGAAGGGCTGGATTGTTAGCCATACCTGGAATCATCTTGAGCAAGTCTTCCATTGGCCCCATGTTTTGCACCTGATCCAACTGATCAATGAAATCATTGAAATCAAAGGTGTTTTCACGCATCTTCTCAGCCATTTCAAGGGCTTTTTGCTCATCGTATTCTTGAGAAGCTTTCTCAATCAAAGTGAGCATATCCCCCATACCAAGGATACGGCTTGACATACGGTCTGGGTGGAAGGTTTCGATATCTGTAATCTTTTCACCTGTACCAGTGAACTTGATTGGTTTTCCAGTAATGTGACGAACAGATAGGGCCGCACCACCACGAGTATCCCCATCAATCTTGGTAAGGATAACCCCAGTTACTTCTAACTGAGCATTAAACTCACGCGCAACATTGGCCGCTTCTTGACCAATCATGGCATCAACCACGAGGAGAATTTCATTTGGTTGAGCTAGTGCTTTCACGTCACGAAGCTCATTCATCAGAAGCTCATCAATCTGCAAACGCCCTGCCGTATCAATCAAGACATAGTCATTATGATTAGCTTGGGCTTGTTCCAAACCTTGACGAACAATCTCAACAGCTGGAACCTCTGTTCCAAGAGCGAAAACCGGCACATCAATCTGTTGACCCAGAGTTTTCAACTGGTCAATAGCCGCTGGACGATAAATATCTGCCGCAATCATCAAAGGACGAGCATTTTCTTCTTTCTTGAGTTTGTTGGCCAATTTACCAGCAAAGGTTGTTTTACCAGCCCCCTGCAAACCGACCATCATGATGATTGTAGGAATCTTAGGTGACTTGATAATCTCTGCTGTATCAGAACCCAAAACAGCCGTCAATTCCTCATCAACGATTTTAATAATTTGTTGCGCAGGATTAAGGGTATCAATGACCTCATGCCCGACTGCACGCTCACGAACTTTCTTGATAAAGTCCTTTACAACAGGCAAGGCAACGTCGGCCTCAAGCAAGGCCAAGCGAATTTCTTTGGTTGCCTCTTGGACATCAGATTCAGAGATTTTTCCTTTTTTACGTAGGTTTTTAAAGACGTTCTGCAAACGTTCTGTTAAATTTTCAAATGCCATTATTTTCTCCTATTTTTTCAATTCAGTGGAAATCGTCCGAAATGTTGCAAACTCTCTAGTTCTTCGGTTGTGACTTCTTTCATGATTTCATTTGGATATCCCCAACAGCTAAATCCTTCTTTAAGGGCTTGAGGAATAGAATCAGGTGAGAGAATTTGTAGTCTTGTAGGAAATGGTTCCTCTGCAGCTAATAGTTTGCAAGGTATTCCTTTATAGACAACAAGATTTTCCATGATTACTCCCTATTATCAATACTGGTCAAAATCTCAATTTGCTCTTGCAGAAAAGCATCCTCTGGATAACGCTCCAAAATCTGATCAAAAATTTGACTGCGAACAATGTAGTCCGAGTACATGTGCAATTTCATCTCATAATCTTCCAGAATCTTTTCTGTCCGCTTGATATTATCATAGACAGCCTGACGACTGACACCAAACTCCTCGGCAATCTCAGCAAGGCTGTAATCATCAGCGTAGTATAGCTCGATATAATTCATTTGCTTATCTGTCAAAAGCGCCGCATAAAATTCAAAGAGCGCATTCATACGATTGGTTTTTTCGATTTCCATAACTTTTATTATACCAAAAAATAGCCTAATCTACCACACTAGGGAGCCAATCCAAGAAGATAGCTAGCTAAATTTGAAAAAACAAGAGACTAGCCCCAAGTAATTTCCAATTGATAGCCGGCAAAGGGATGTCCCTCTTGATTTTGTAGTTGATAATCTAGTTCAATCTTTTGCCCATCAACTTGATAATGGCTCGTTTGGATGATAAACTCCTGCATGCCCATAGGTGTAGGAATATAAGCTAAACTATCGCTATCCTTTAGAAAGCGCATAATAGTCTTGGGATTAGAAAATCGGCTCATCACCAGTTCTTGACCATGAAATTTAATAACCACTTTTTCCTTTTCCTCATTATAGAAAAGCAGGTAGCTATAATCTCCCTTTTCATGCACTTCAACATCATAAAGCTGATCAATCACTTCCAACTGCTCATCAAACTGAATCGTATTTCGCATCCGAATCTTCACATCAGGTCCTCTTTCTTGTCTCTTGTTCTACTATTTTACCAAAAAGAGCAGGATTTTGCTATAATGGTCATATGAACGAAAAAGTATTCCGTGACCCAGTTCACAACTACATCCATGTCAATAATCAAATCATCTATGACTTGATTAATACAAAAGAATTTCAGCGTTTGCGTCGTATCAAACAACTGGGAACCTCCAGTTATACCTTCCACGGTGGGGAGCACAGCCGCTTCTCTCACTGTCTAGGAGTCTATGAGATTGCTCGACGTATCACGGAGATTTTTGAAGAAAAATATACTGAAGAATGGGATCCTGCTGAGTCTCTCTTGACCATGACCGCTGCTCTCCTCCATGACCTTGGGCATGGTGCTTACTCCCATACTTTTGAACATCTCTTTGATACCGACCATGAAGCCATCACCCAGGAGATTATTCAAAGCCCTGAGACGGAAATTCACCAAATCCTGCTACAAGTAGCGCCAGATTTCCCAGAAAAAGTAGCCAGTGTCATCGACCATACCTATCCTAACAAGCAGGTCGTGCAACTCATTTCTAGTCAGATTGATGCAGACCGCATGGACTATCTCTTGCGCGATTCCTATTTTACAGGAGCATCTTATGGGGAATTTGACCTGACACGTATTCTCCGAGTCATTCGCCCTGTCGAAAATGGTATCGCCTTTCAGCGCAATGGCATGCACGCCATCGAAGACTACGTCCTCAGTCGCTACCAGATGTACATGCAGGTTTATTTTCATCCTGCAACACGCGCCATGGAAGTTCTCCTACAGAATCTTCTCAAACGTGCCAAGGAACTCTACCCTGAGGACAAGGATTTCTTTGCCCGAACTTCTCCACACCTCCTGCCTTTCTTTGAAAAAAATGTGACCTTATCTGACTATTTGGATCTGGATGATGGTGTGATGAATACCTACTTCCAGCTCTGGATGACCAGTCCTGACAAGATTCTTGCAGACCTGTCGCAACGCTTTGTCAACCGCAAGGTCTTTAAATCTATTACCTTTTCACAAGAAGACCAAGACCAACTAGCCAGCATGAGAAAATTGGTTGAGGACATCGGCTTTGATCCCGACTACTATACTGCCATTCATAAGAACTTTGACCTTCCTTATGATATCTATCGTCCCGAATCTGAAAACCCAAGGACACAGATTGAAATCTTACAAAAAAATGGTCAACTAGCAGAACTCTCTAGCCTGTCCCCTATCGTCCAATCCCTTGCTGGCAGTCGCCACGGAGATAATCGCTTTTATTTTCCAAAAGAAATGTTAGACCAAAACAGTATCTTCACAAGCATTACCCAGCAATTTTTACACTTGATTGAGAACGATCATTTTACCCCAAATAAAAAGTAGAAGAGGAAATTTATGAGTATTAAACTAATTGCCGTCGATATCGACGGAACCTTAGTCAACAGTCAAAAGGAGATCACTCCTGAAGTCTTTTCTGCCATCCAAGATGCCAAAGAAGCTGGTGTCAAAGTCGTCATTGCAACTGGCCGCCCTATCGCAGGTGTTGCCAAACTTCTGGACGACTTGCAGTTGAGAGACGAGGGTGACTATGTGGTGACCTTTAACGGTGCCCTTGTCCAAGAAACCGCTACAGGCCATGAGATTATCAGTGAATCCTTGACCTACGAGGATTATCTAGATATGGAATTTCTCAGTCGTAAGCTCGGTGTCCATATGCATGCTATTACCAAGGACGGCATCTACACTGCCAATCGCAATATCGGAAAATACACAGTGCACGAATCAACCCTCGTCAGCATGCCTATCTTCTACCGCACACCTGAAGAAATGGCTAACAAGGAAATCGTCAAATGTATGTTCATCGATGAGCCTGAGATTCTCGATGCTGCGATTGAAAAAATTCCAGCAGAATTTTACGAACGCTACTCCATCAACAAATCTGCTCCTTTCTACCTCGAACTCCTTAAGAAGAATGTGGACAAGGGTTCAGCTATTACTCACTTAGCTGAAAAACTCGGATTGACCAAAGATGAAACCATGGCTATCGGTGATGAAGAAAATGACCGTGCCATGCTGGAAGTCGTTGGCAACCCTGTTGTCATGGAAAATGGAAATCCAGAAATCAAAAAAATCGCCAAATACATCACTAAAACAAATGACGAATCTGGCGTAGCCCATGCCATCCGTACATGGGTACTGTAAAATAATTTGAATGTAGAAAAAGCACTCCAGAAGTTAGAGATAATGTACTGCCCCCAAAAGTTAGACAGAAAAATCTTACTTTTGGGGGCAGTTTAAGATTCAGTATTTTTGGTTTCTAGTTCTATCCCCTCAATAATTATTAAATCTGAATTAGGTAGTACATTATGTAAAACCTTTTTCAATTTTTTATTTTACTACGAATTAATATTATTTTTTCTAATGATAATTAACCCACTAATCTTCCTTTATAAATATTGCAGTTCTTTTCTTAGTTAGCTTTTTTTCATAACTCTTTATAAGAATAACCAATAAACTACTTAGTAATCCCAAAATAACTAGACTTAATCTAGGGTTTAAAAGCCAATTAAAATAAGCAGCCAGTATCCCTCCAAAAGGAGCAAAAATGGTAGCTATTACAAAAGAACTAGAAAGTATTTTACCAATATTATACTCAGTACTTTCTTGTTGCTGTATTGTTGTAATTGAGACAGAAGCTATTGTAATTAGTCCACTCAAAATTGAGTAACAAATTCCAAAAAAAATCCAATTTTCTACTATTCCGCTTGCCATAATGACAAGTGGGATGGTTGCCATTGATATATTCATCAATATAAAAGCATCCTTCTTATTCAAAAAAGTAGAAAGAAAGGTTACTGCTATCAAACTTCCAAATCCAGCAATTGAGTAAACAATACCAACAAGACTATTTGATAATTTTAATTGATCCTGTAAATAATAATAATCGTTGCATTGAAGCCTAGCATAGCGATATTCACAACAATAGTAAAGAGTAAAGAAATCCTCAATTTAATATTTGTAAAGTTCTCTTTAAAACCTACAAAAATTTCTTTTATATCATCATTACCATTCTTCTTGTGTTCTTGATCTGGAATATATGAAATTAGTATTGAAAGAAATAATAACAAGAAAGAACCACTATTAATAAAAAAAATACTATTAATATTAAACTTTAACATTAATACCCCTGCTAGAGCTGGAGAAATTAATTTTGAAATAGTTCGTACACCTTGAAATTGAGAATTATATTTTTGCAATTCTTCCTTCTCAAATAAGGCAGGAGTAATGACTGAGAATCCTGTTTGAAAAAGTGTCGAAAATAAAGGTATCAAAAATGCAATAACATAGTAAAAAAATATAGAAACTGAATATTTAGATAATATCGGTATTACACTACATAATAATGCAGGTATTAATGTAGACCATAATAGTATTTTTTTCTTATTGAAATTATCTAGTAAGTAACCCATAACGAATCCCAACAAGAATTGAGGTAACAATTCAATAATCACCATTCCTCCCATTGCAAAAGACGAATGAAATTCTTGGTAAATTAAGATTGGAAAAGCAATTTTCTGAAATCTATCTCCAACATTTGATATAAACTCACCAAAAGTAATTGTATAAAACGTTTTCTTGTTGATATTCACAGCGTTCTTTCCTTTTATTTTTTGCCTTTAGTTTAGCACTTCGATGTTATTATGTCAATTATTTTGATAATATTTTTTTATTTATTTTTTTAAAATACATATTTGTATCTATCTAAATTAAAAAAAACGATGCTTATGAACATCGTCTTTACTATTCTGTTAGATCTGCAATGTAATGCTCAATTTTTAGAGCCATTGACATATTGCCCTCAAGCTTATATAGGAAATAAGCCGTTTCAAAGTAATCTTTTACTGCAACTTTAGAAGAAAAATTCTTACTGACATTTCCCATCAATACATACAAATCAGCCAAAAGATATGTTGTTCTATACATCTTACATTGCTTTATCGTATCTGTGATTTTAGTAATAGCCTCTTCAGTATTATTCTGCAACCATAGATAGCGACAAACATTATAATTAAATTTAATAGAAAGGTTTAATTCTTCGATTGTGTTTAACTTGAGTTGATTTACTTGACACTCTAACTTTTCTCGAATTTTATTAAAACTCTCTAAAACTTCAATATCATAATAAAAATTAAATAGAGTATTTGCAACTTGAAGGTAGATCAGGTCAGTTACATTTAACTGAGACAGTACCTTCTCCAATCTTGCCACAGCCTCTTCTTTTTGCCCATAGAAATAAAAATCTATAAGAGATTTTATCCACTCCATATAAAACTTATCTACTAGAGACAAGCGATGTACCTTTACACTCTCTAGTTCATATATATATTTCAAAGACTCATAATTTCGATTTGTGATAAAAGTCTGGGCTAACTTCTTAAACTCTAGTAGCTCATCAATCTCCTCTCCAATCTGCTCATTATAAAAATAATCTATACTAACTTTTAACTTCTTAGACAGAGCATATAAAAAGTCGGCTCCTGGAGTAAATTCTCCATTCTCTAATCGACTAATCTGTCCCTGTTTACATATCCCCTCAGCCAATTCTCGCTGAGACATTTTTAATTCTTTTCGTCTATTTTTTAATCTTGTTGCTAATAATGTGCCCACGTTTGCATTTTCCTTTTCTATTCGATTTCAATTTCAATTGTAACATGATTAAATTTTAAATACAAATTAATAAACAAAAAGATACAAATTATATATAAACAATGACTAGATAGGTTATTTTTGAAAACCCATCTCTTCTTCTTTTGAAATTTTCTTACTCAATTGATTGATAAACTTATTCACTTTAAATGGATTAGATATTAGACTATCATGTTTAAATTTTGTTATTGATATATTTAACAGACCAGAAATAATCTTTTACAACATAGCAAATTCAGGGGAATAATAACGATTTTACCCATTTTTTCGGCTCTCTATTTCATAACAATCAATTCATTTTGTCACATACCTTAGCCCGAAAAATCCACACTAAATCTTTTTGAAAGCTGTTTAAAGCTTTGTACTTACTTTCTGAGTTCATAGATCTGAACCTTTACCTCATTTGTCCAATTCCATAATAAAAATAAGGACATTCTAACAAAGGAAGTCCTTATTTTTTAACTAATAGATGTCAAAGTTACTTTGCTGATCCACTTTATCTGTACTCATTGATCAAAATATAATTTTTTGTAAAATTTTGATTATGAATTAGTCAAAGAAAAAACACTAACCTATTTCAAAAAACTAAATTGTGATGATTGCCTATAAATAAACACTTTGAATATTCTTTATTTTTCTTAATTTACTAAAAATGCCCCCTGCAGGAATCGAACCTGCAACTACTCCTTAGGAGGGAGTTGTTATATCCATTGAACTAAGGGAGCTAGATAAAAACTCTGCTGAAAAAGCAGAGTTTTTTAGTCGAATTAACGACGGATTTCTTTGATACGAGCTGCCTTACCTTGAAGTGCACGCAAGTAGTACAATTTCGCACGACGTACTTTACCGTAACGAACAACTTCGATTTTTTCAACACGTGGAGTGTGGATTGGGAAGATACGCTCAACACCTACACCGTTAGAGATTTTACGAACTGTGTAGTTTTCTGAGATGCCAGCACCTTTACGTGCGATAACAACACCTTCAAAAATCTGGATACGTTCACGGTTACCTTCGACAACTTTCGCGTGTACACGAACAGTGTCACCAGGACGGAATGATGGGATATCTGTACGAAGTTGACCTTCAGTCAAGCTTTGGATTAATGGATTCATTTTATTCTCCTATCTTTGTCAATCTTGAGGAACCTTCCTCAGCGGATAAACTGTATTTTTGTGCGTCCATTACACACAAGATACAGTTTACCAAATTTCCATAAAAAAGTAAAGAAATTTATAGCAGAATTCCTAAAAAAATCGCAACCAAACCACCTAGATAGGTCAAAGCTAAATAAGAATAAAATACCTTCTTATCACTTAACAGTCTTTGGAGTTCGTCATTTAAGGTAGAAAAGGTTGTTAAACCTCCACAAAAACCCGTCGCTAAAATAGCATAGACTTCCTTAGATTCCACATGATTGTAGAATAATCCAATTAAAAAACAACCTAGAAGATTGGCTATGAGCGTTCCGAGTGGCAATTTAGATGCTTGATTATAGCGGGAAAAGAAATAACGTACTAGAGCTCCGAAGCCACAAGCAATTGCAAGATAGACCATTACCATTTCTTCCTCCCTAGAAAATAAGCCAAGAGTAGACCTCCACCAATACTCAAAAGCAAATACATAACTAAACTAAGATAACGCCCTGTATCCAGTAGTTTCACAGCATCAAGCATGAGACTAGAAAAGGTTGTCAAACCACCACAAAAACCTGTACCCAGTGCTAAAATAACGCCTTTACTGGTTCCCTTATAGACTAAATAGCCCTTAACAAGATACACCAAGCAGAAAATGCCTAAATAGTTAACAAGAAGGATGCCCCAAGGGAAATCTGGACTGGCTGGTAACCAAGTAGAAACCAGGTAGCGAACCAATCCACCCAACATAGCAGCTAGAAAAATTCCTAGCGGATAAAATTGCTCTTTTTTCATTTGATATTTTGATCCTGATAATCACGCGAACGTTTGAGTATGTCCGAAAAAGTCGAGACAATAGTCTCCTGATAGCGCTTGTCCTCTACACGACTTCTAACCTTTTCAAAGATAATTGCTTCTCTCTTGGTATCTAAAATCGGTTTACCCGAAGCTTTCTTATAAGCGACAACCCCTTCAACTAAGTGCATTCGTTCTTCTAGAAGTTTAACAATTTGATCGTCGATGTGATCAATTTCTTGGCGAATAATATCTAAATCCATACAGTCTCCTCCTTTATTTGAATTATTGTATCAAAAAGCCACCAAATAGGCTAGTAAAATCTCAACTCACGATAAAAAAATGCACTGATTGATTACATCAGCGCACTTTTATACTTATCCTACTTTAGCAGCCAATTCTTCTGCGAATTGTTCCAAGCGTTCAATGTCTTCTTCCTCAGCAGAAAGATCAACTTTAACACACTCTGAACCTTTTTCTGCTCCTGTTGACACAAAGACACGGTCAAAGTCATCAACAGCCTTACAGAATTCATCGTAGAAGGTATCTCCTGAGCCGACCACTCCGTAGATTTTGCCATTCAAGTTGAGGTCAGCTAGGTCTTCGTAGAAGTCCATCATCTCATCTGGCAATTCTCCATCACCATAAGTATAGGTCGCAACGATAGCGATGTCTGCTTCCAAGAAGTCTGAAGCGTCAACAGTTGTACATTCATCAACATCAACATCCAAGCCCAAGTCACGTAATTTGTCTGCTACAATATCTGCAATTTCTTCGGTATTACCGGTCATACTGGCAAATACAATTTTTGCTAATGCCATATCGTCCTCCTCAATTTATCTTTCTCCATTATATCACATCTTTTTCATTTTAAAAATAAAAATTCTTGTGCTACAATGAAATGAGAAAGAATTGAGGTTATTTATGGAAATTTGCCATCAAATTTTAGAAAAAATCAAAGAATACGACACGATTATCATTCATCGACATATGAAACCAGACCCTGATGCCTTGGGAAGTCAAGTGGGCTTGAAAGCTCTTCTCAAACATCATTTCCCTGAAAAAACCATCAAAGCCGTTGGTTTTGATGAACCAACTCTTACTTGGATGGCGGAAATGGATCTTGTTGAAGATAGTGTCTACCAAGGGGCACTTGTCATCGTCTGTGATACGGCTAATACTGCTCGTATCGATGATAAGCGCTATCGTCAAGGTGATTTTCTCATTAAGATTGACCACCATCCAAATGATGATGTATATGGTGACCTATCTTGGGTCGATACTAGTTCAAGTAGCGCTAGTGAGATGATTACCCTATTTGCCCAAACAACTCAACTGGCCTTATCAGATCGTGCTGCTGAGTTGCTCTTTGCAGGAATTATCGGTGATACAGGTCGCTTCCTCTATCCTTCTACCACTGCACGAACCCTCCGACTGGCGGCTTATTTGAGAGAACATAAGTTTGACTTTGCGGCTCTCACTCGCAAAATGGACACTATGAGTTACAAAATTGCTAAACTTCAAGGCTACATCTACGACCATCTTGAAGTGGATGAAAATGGCGCAGCTCGAGTGATTCTGAGTCAAGAAGTCTTGAAACAATTCAATGTTACCGATGCTGAAACTGCCGCTATTGTAGGAGCTCCTGGTCGGATTGACAGCGTCAGTCTCTGGGGAATTTTTGTGGAGCAGGCTGATGGCCACTACCGAGTTCGCTTACGCAGTAAAATCCATCCTATTAATGAAATTGCCAAGGAACATGATGGAGGAGGCCACCCTCTAGCAAGTGGTGCTAATTCCTATAGCTTAGAAGAAAACGAAATCATCTACCAAAAGTTAAAAAACTTGCTTAAAAACTGATAAAATACTTGCCAAACTTTTCAGAATCTGATAGACTAGTATGGTAACAATCTATGGCTCGCAAAGAGACCATGGCAGAAAGGAAATATTGCAAAATGAAAAAAGATATCCATCCAGAATATCGCCCAGTTGTCTTCATGGACACAACTACTGGTTACCAATTCCTTAGCGGTTCAACAAAACGCTCTAACGAAACAGTTGAGTTCGAAGGCGAAACTTACCCATTGATCCGTGTGGAAATTTCATCAGACTCACACCCATTCTACACTGGACGTCAAAAGTTCACTCAAGCAGATGGACGCGTGGATCGTTTCAACAAAAAATACGGTCTCAAATAATGATAAAAAAGAACAGTTTCAACTGTTCTTTTTTGTTTCTTGAAATCAACTGCTGTTTTCATGTTCCAGACTCATACTCTTCGAAAATCTCTTCGGTAATTTAATGTTAGGGGATTTATACTAACAATAGACTTTTAACCCTAAAATTGATAAAATAAAAAGGAAAATAAGATAAAAGGAAACTATAAATCACCATGATGAACATGCAAAAATTGAACATACTGTTTTTAATTTTTGTAAACATCAAAAAGGTTGGTTTAAAAGGATTTTTAAGTCCTTAAGATTTTTTATCCAACACTACTATTCACGCATCCAAGACAAAATCTTGGCAAAAAAATACAGTAGCAAAGAGTACACCAAACTACCACTCATTATGGGCGGTAGTTTTCTTTTCGTCTAAAATAGAGATAAAAAGATAGGTGGTAGCCTTATGCGTTACGGTTATGTTCGAGTATCTACAAAAGAACAAAATATTGATAGGCAATTTTCAGCCTTAGTAGAAAATAAATTATCAAAAGAAAATATTTTTATTGATTACGTTTCAGGAAAAGATTTTGACAGAATGGAATATCAAAAACTATTAGCTACCTTGAAAGAGAATGATGAATTGGTTATTAAATCAATTGATAGGTTGGGAAGAAACTATGATGAAATTTTAGAACAATGGCAATCAATTACTAAGAAAAAGAAAGTGAATATAACTGTTTTAGATTTCCCCTTATTAAACACAAAGAATAGCGATGACAATATCACAGGAAAACTAATATCCGATATCGTTTTGCAAGTTCTATCTTATGTGGCACAGTTTGAAAGAGAACAAATCAAACAAAGACAAATGGAAGGAATACGAGAAGCAAAGAAAAAAGGGAAAAAATTCGGTAGACCAAAATTGCTTGCCCCGGATAATCTCCCTGATGTAATAGCTCAATATACCAAAAAAGAAATAACCTTACGAGAAGGTGCAGACATCTTAGGAGTATCAAAAAGCACCTTTCATAATTGGATAAAAAATTCATAGTTCCTGTCAAAAAACCTAGGATTTTTTGGACAGGAAATACACTTTATTTTAGAACCATTTTCGTTAGAAAAAAGGTTCTAAAATCCAGCATTTTGACCGATTATTATTACACTACCATTCTATCAAGTTTGTCCAAAAAAGTCTAGATTTTAGGACAAACTGATTACTTTACAACAAATAAAAATAGGGGGTATTAAATGAATGCACAAACAAACTAAAAAATTTACACTTGCAACTATCTCAGCTCTATCACTTCTTGGCACTGGAGTCATCACAGCTAATCAAGTATCAGCTAGCGAGAATACGAGTACTGAAAAACAAATAGACGCAACAATTACAAAAGTTGAAATTGATTATTTTGGACTTAGCTTCGAAGGAAAACTTTCAGAGCCACTACAACACGGAGGTGATAACGCTGCTAAGGGAAATGTTACCTTGATTGATAAAGCGACCGGAAAAATTGTGTACCAAAGTCACGATGCTGTCATTTTTAGTGGCTTAACTAAAGATGTCAGTGATCAATTTTTACAACCTTTATTTTATAGCAATCAATTTAAAGGTGATATTTTTGTTTCAGAACAATTTCCAGATGGAACATATATTTTGGAGATGTCTGGAGAAGCTGGTTCGCCTTACGGTGACTTAACTGATACAAGAAAACGTGTCTTTAAAGTTAGAAAAGATGTGACTATCGGAAATCCTTCGACAAATTCAAATACTAACACAACAACTCAATCAGGTTCGAATTCTAATACCTCAGGTAATTGGGTACAATCTGGTTCTCGTTGGTGGTACAAACACGCCGACGGTTCCTATACAACTAATGGCTGGGGAAAAATCAATGGTGTTTGGTATCGTTTTGACAACTCTGGCTGGATGCAAACTGGCTGGGTAAAAGACGGTAGCTGGTACTATCTCGACGGCTCAGGTGCGATGAAGACAGGTTGGGTCAAAGATAACGGTAGCTGGTACTATCTTCAAGACTCAGGCGCTATGAAAACTGGCTGGATGAAGGTATCTGGAAAATGGTACTATGCTTATAACTCTGGTGCATTGGCAATCAATACGACAACCCCTGATGGCTACCGTGTTAATTACAACGGTGAGTGGGTTTAACATACAATAGAAATAGATTAAGGAGACAATTAAATGAACAAAGTGATAAAAATTGAAGATGAAACAGTTTATGTTGGAAAAGGTAATAATGGCCAATTTACTGCAATTTCAAGAAAAAGTTTTGGTTTTGAACCACAAGTAGGTGATTACGTAGAATTTTATCAAAACGGTGATGAGTATATTGTTTCAAAAATAGATAACACATCTCCAGCTACCTCTAGTCAACATTCAAATGGAGTGAGTGATAAATCTAAACTGGCCGCAGCCCTATTTGCCTTTTTTTTAGGAGCACTCGGTGGCTACGATTTTTACATCGGAAATTCTAAACAAGGATACAAGCGTATCGGAATAACTCTGCTAGCTATCATTCCTATTTTAATGCCATTTGTTTTACTAGCAGATGCTATTTGGAATATTATAATTACTATTCAAGTTTTAACTTCCAAAACTGGTAGCAAATGGCACCAAGATGCCCAAGGTTTAGAATTGCAAGATTAAATACATGAAAAAATTATTATTTCTATTCAGTGCCAGTATTTTAACTATCTCTCTTCTAACAGCTTGCCAACCTCAGAGTGAAAACACTCCCTCAGCAAGTTCTGAAGTAACTACTTCTAGTAGCAGTTCATCTACTTCCACATCGGAAGAGAAGAAAACTGACTACACCCTATACAATACTGTCCTTAAAGAATATGCCAAAGTACTAGATGGTTCACCAGCTTCACATACAGAGGTCAATTCAAAAGCAAACTTAAAAAATACTTATCCTAACGAATATTCTGGATTACAGTATAGCTTGTATGATTTAGACCAAGATGGTACGGACGAACTTTTGATTGCCCTAAAAATGGATTCTAACTATTACGATTTATTAGATATTCGAACTCTTAAAAATGACGAAGTTATTCGACTGACCAATGCAGAAAATAATCTGGACTTTATTGGAGAACGCGTTCATTTTAATCCTTTAGAAAACGGCTATTTCCAATTATCTACTCGAGTATCTGCTAATCAAATCCAAGTCAAACTATACAAGTTGAATCAGGATAGAACACGGTTAGAGTTAGTTAGAGAATCAGATACAGAAGAGGGACTGGGGACAAAACCACCTTACCTTGACATAAGGTCTTTCTCTTGGAAATCTGTCACAAGCCTCATAAATGGAGAAATAAGCCTTCCATCAGAAAGTAAAGGAATGGATATTTCTGCAATTCAAAATGGAGATTTTTCTAGTGTCGCAGGAACTTGGAGAAATGGTACAGGTATTGAATTCACCTTTGACAAAAATGGTTTAGTAAGTGATCAGTCCAAGATTTCAATTGAACATGCTAAAGAAATTGACAACTTTCTTAAGGCAAATATACTTCCTAAAGATGGAGGTGCTGGTGGCTCTGCCCTTGCCTTTTTACCAGCTGGAACACCTCTAACCATGTCTGTCACCTCTTCTCCAGATAATGGCTATACTGACCAATCTGATACAACACAAGATCGTTTATGGTCTGGACAACAACTTATCAATGGCCACACTGACGGATTTTTCTACAAAGTAGAATAGTGTTAGTAAACCCTTGAACGAGCTCATAAAATATCTAGCAACTTTTCATAAACACATATAGGATAAATATTCTTATGCTCTTAGAATATCTATCCTATATTTTTATTCCATCTACATCCCTATCGATACTTGATAAATTCACTCTAAAAAAGATTAGACTTTTGACATCAAAATTGATAAAATAAAAAGGAAAATAATTGTAAAAGGAAACTATAAATCACCATGATGAACATGCAAAACATGATGCGTCAAGCACAAAAACTTCAAAAACAAATGGAACAAAGCCAAGCTGAACTTGCTGCTATGCAATTTGTTGGCAAATCTGCTCAAGACCTTGTTCAAGCGACATTAACTGGAGATAAGAAAGTTGTCAGCATTGACTTCAATCCAGCTGTCGTTGACCCTGAAGACCTTGAAACTCTTTCAGATATGACTGTTCAAGCCATCAACTCTGCTCTTGAACAAATCGATGAAACTACCAAGAAAAAATTGGGGGCTTTCGCTGGAAAATTGCCATTCTAAGCATAAGAAAAACAAGCATTCAAGAGAATACTTGCCTATCATGGGAGGAACAACTGTTCCTCTTTTTGATTACTAAAAATTAAAGAATTCCATGGCCTGTTTGAAAAGCAATTCCGTATACTCTGGGTCTTCTTGGGCAATGGTAACCTGCTCTTGAATCATTTCCAAATCATCCGTTATCATGCCGTCTGCACCCAAATGAACAGATTTATCAAAGGACTCTGAACTATTAATTGTCCAAACATACAATTTCTGATCGGTATTCCAAAGCTTGTTGACAAAATTTTCATCTAAAGTTGAATACTCCATGGTATAACCTGTAGCCTTGGTTCTTGGAAAAATACTATTATAAGGTAGGATGAGAAAGACTGGAATTTGAGTATCATAGGCTAAAACCTGGTCAATCACATGGTAGTCCAAGGATTGCATTTGGTGACCATTCTGCTTAAGAACAGTTCCATATTTTTCCATAAAGCGTTTCATCATATCTGGACTATCTTTTCGACTAGTTTTAATTTCAATGAGGAGTTTTTGATGCAATTCATTGGCTTTATTGAGATAGTCATCAAAACTAGACACCTTGCTGTGATAGCCATTTTCTGAAATATTGAGTTTGGTTAATTCTTCCAAAGTGAGATCCTGAGGATTGGCATTAACTCCTGTCAGATTCTTGATATTGGCATCATGCATCATGACAAACTGACCATCTTTTGTTTCCTGAACATCTGTCTCAACGAAATCTGGACTTAGTTGGGCTGTCTTTTCTAAAGATTGGACTGTATTTTGCACACCATTCTTATTAGATACTCCCCTGTGAGAGATAATCAAAGGTTTATTGGCGACTGGAGCTTCTAAATAAACATATCCCTCAAGAGCGAAAAAGATAGCTGCACATCCCATCACTCCCCATCTCATCCAGTGGTCTTTCTTTCTCCTTGGTGTAATTTCTAATTCTTCTCCTGTTAAGAAGGAAACAAATTTAATGAGAAAGTAAGTCAAGGCCATATAGTGGAAATTCTTAATCAAGACAAAGTTGATAATTCCCAGTACAAGAGACTCCTTATGGGTCAAACCATCCATCAGCACCTGACTTGCCAAGATTGGAATCAATAAAAGAATGAAAAATAGATAGGTTTTGACGACAATCCAGAGCAAGTTCCAAATATAAAACCAGGAGTGCTTTCTTGTCTTTTCTAGACTATATCTGACCGCTTCTTTCACTGTTTTTTTCTCAAATAAAAGCTGAGGTAGGGCAAACATCAAACGTACTGAAATGTAAAATAGAAGTAAAGCCAGAATAGTAACCACTATACCTACTAGCCAGTACTTGTCTTCCACATAATCAACGATAAAGTCTGGAATGACAATTTTATTGAGGTAATAAATCTTTAAAATCTTTCGAATCAATGGAAAGAGCATCATGACATAAAAGAAGATAAAGGCTATCTTGGAAAGCGTCACTTGCCTCATAAACAAGATACTTTGGCGAAAGACCTTACGACTGTACTCCAGCAAGGTCCTTTTTTCATGGCATAATAAATGCCGGGCTCCGATAAAGAGAAGTCCTATCTGGTAATAGGCGATCAGTAAATTAACGATTACCAGAACAAATAAAGCAAGACTAACAAAAGGAGAACCCGTTATAATGGCAAAAATATTGTTGTAAGATAGAAAGAGATAACCTGTCTGACGGAGCAAAAGTCCAGCAATCCAAGAATTTGATGGTAACCAGACAAACTCAATCATCATGAAAGTCAAGAAAAAGAGAAAGAGTATTTTATCTAGATTAAAGTATATCTGCTTAAAACCTAGATTTTTAGGTTTTTCAGGTTTCATAGGCACTCCTAATCAAATAATTGAGACAAGTCCAAGCCTCCAAAAGGATTATTCGAGAGGCTACTTTCTGCCCCTAACAATTCTCTAGCTTGGTCTGACTCTAGAAAGGACTCGTAAACACGCGCTGTCATACGTGCATCCTCTAGACTATTATGAGACTGACCTTGAAATCCAAGAAATGAGGCAACAGTTTGCAATTTGAGATTGGCAATGCCATGTAAATCTGAACTACGACGTTCAAAGGCTTCATCATATAGATCCACCTTATACTGTTGGCTATAATCTAAACCATGCTCTGCTAGAATAGGCAAATCACTTTTAGCAGCATTGTATCCAACCATCGGCAAAGCACCCACAAACTCTTGGAATTCTTTTATGACTTCCTCCACTGGAGGAGCATCTTTTAAGGTCTCGGCTGTAATCCCAGTCAAACCATTGATAAAACTTTTTAGAGGCACACTGGTATGAACATAGGAATCATAGACATCGATTTCCTGACCATCTCTAAAACGCACTGCCGATACTTGAATCAAGTATGTTTGCCCTTCATGCTGATTAAATTCTAAATCGAAAGCAATGTAATCTTCTAATCGTTCCATTCTATACTTCTCCCATACGGTTATTTTACTTGAGCAACTATACTATTTAGAAATAAAAGAAGCCATCAGGTTAGCATTTAACCTAAACAGCTCCTTGATTATCCTCCAAATAAACGAGCAAAAAAGCCTTTCTTAGTTGATTGGACTTCTTCTTTTGCTTGGTCCAGCTCTAGCTTAAGATTTTCTTGATCCTTCATGGCTTGAAGGGTCAATTGTTGCTGCTGATCGAGTTGTTTGTCTTTCTCAGCAATCTGACGGTCCTTGATACGCATCTGCTCGTCTTTTTCTGACAACTGACGATCCTTGGCTTTTAATTGTTCATAAAGACGAAGAATTTCTGCATTCTTCTCATCAACCAGAATCTCCATCAGTTCACGTTGCTTGACATCTTCACTGACAGGCTCATCTTCAAAAATCGTTTTTTTATAGATTTCTTCTAGCTTAATCAAGCCACTTCTGGTAACGACTGTTACCCCTTTGTCATTTTTATCTGTGTCTTCTTCTGGTAATTCTTTGACACGGTTATTGATTGCTTGACGAGATAATCCTAAAACCTCTGCAATCTCACTGACGGTCATTTCAATACTCATAATATCCTCTGAAACGTTTTCTAGCTTTTCTTTATTTAAATCTTATCATAAGCTAGATAAACTGTCAAATTTCCGCTTAATCTAAAACCTTCAAAAAGGCTAACAAGACTTGGGCAGAGCGACGTCCAGCTTCAATAATAAACTCATCAAAAGAGATGTTTGCTTCATGGTTGGCATTGTCACTCATAGCTCGGATGACTAAGACTGGAAGATCAAGAGCATGCGCTGCCTGAGCAATAGCTGCCCCCTCCATCTCAACTGCTAAAACTTCTGGGAAATGGGACTTAATCGCTTCTATCTTGTCATTTCCTGCAACAAAACTATCTCCTGTAGCAATCAAACCAAGATGCCAGCTCTGGTCCAATTGAGATAGACTCTCTTGAATTTTAGCAACAAAGGTTTTATCTGATTCGAAATAAAGCGGTTGTTGCGCCATTTGTCCATAAGCATAGCCAAAAGCTGTAACATCCACGTCATGATAGGCTAATTTGTCAGCAATCACGACATCCCCAATAGCAATACCTTCTGATACTGCCCCAGCAGATCCCGTGTTAATCAAAGCATCCACTTGGAAATGATCAGCTAAAATCGCCACACTCATAGCAGACATGACCTTACCAATTCCACTTTCTACAAGAACGACTTCATGAGAAGCAATGGTTCCTGTGTGATAGGTATTGCCTAAAACAACTTGCTCCTGGGCATTGTCTAAATGCTGGACCAGATACGCCAGTTCTTCTGGCATAGCCGCAATAATTCCTATTTTCATTTCAATTCCTTTTCTATTACAAAAGTTTCATTGCTAAGACAAGCAAAATTAAGAGAAAGACGACTGCAAATAAGATTTTATTCAGTTTAGAATTGAAGACATTTCTCTTGGTATTTTCAATGCGACGGCTTTTATGAATAGACGGTTCGACCTGAATCTTCAAGGTTTCCTGGCTAAAACCATGTTCCTTAGGATTGGCATAACCAAAACGGGAAGAAGAGGTTGGTAAAATCTTGGTTTCCTCGTCATCAAGCAAAGGGGGACCCGAAATTTTTTCGCCTCTATTAGCTCTTTCAATCATTTCATCCGTTAATAAAGGTTTACCCATACTGACCTCCTCTATTTTTTGTGCAATTCCCAATATTGAACAGCCATAATTGTCTTGGCATCACAGATATGACCTGATTGGATTAATTCCTTAGCTTCTTCTAGGCTCACTTCAAGGACTTCCAAGGTCTCATCCTCGTCCTGCGGACGCGGATTTTCCACCTTTGTCAAATCGCTTGCTCGGTATAGTTTTAACTTTTCATTACAAAAGCCAATAGCTGAATAGAAGTCATACAAGAGCTCTAACTTCCCTGTATAGGCTGTTTCTTCCTCTAATTCACGCAGAGCTGCTGCCACAGGGTCTGTATTTTCTCCTACTTCCAGTTTTCCGGCTGGAATTTCGTAAGAGACAGCCTCGATGGCTTTGCGGTACTGCTTAACCAAGATGAGTTTTTGTTCATCCGTTACTGCTAAAACACAGACAGCTCCATTGTGGAAAATCAAATCCCGTTGGGCAGTTCCCTTGCCTTCTGGTAATTCAACCTGATCTTGAACCAGTTTAAAAATTGGTCCTTGATAGATTTCTTTTCGGCTAAGCGTTTTTTCTTCAAATTCCATGACAGACTCCTACTGATTCTTAGGATGATGAGGAAGGCGAGTTGCATATTCGTCTTTGTTAACCTGACGACCGCGTCCAATGGCAATCGCATCTGCTGGAACGTCTTTGGTAATCGTTGAGCCAGCACCAACGAGGGAATTGTCACCAAGTTCTACTGGCGCAATAATGGTTGAGTTTGAACCAACAAAGACATTGTTTCCAATGACTGTCTTGTATTTGTTTTTGCCGTCATAGTTGACTGTAATGGTTCCAGCACCAAAGTTAACATGGCTACCCACTTCACAGTTTCCGATATAAGTCAAATGACCAGCCTTAGTATTCTCGCCGATAGAAGAACCTTTCACCTCAACAAAGTTACCAATATGAACTTGGGCACCCAGACTTGAACCTGGACGAATGTGGGCGTAAGGACCGACTGTTACGCCGTCTGCAACACTGCTTTCCTCAATCATAGAATTGGTAATGACAGCTCCTGCTCCAATAGTGCTGTCCACTACATAAGTACCATTTGTCAAAACAGTCTCAGCACCAATTTTCGTTTGCCCTTTCAAGGTAACATTGGCTTCAATTTGAACTTCAGGAGCAATCTCAACATCAATATCGATATAAGTTGCTTCTGGGTTGACAAAGCTAACACCGTTGACCATGTGTTGGTGATTGATGCGGCGACGCATAACCGACTCAGCAGTCGCAAGAGCCACACGGTCATTTACCCCAAGACTTTCATCAAAATCTTTCAAAGTATAAGCGCCAACTTTTTCACCAGCTTCACGGAAAATGCCAATGACATCTGTAATATAGTATTCGCCTTGAGCGTTATTGGTATTGATATTTTTCAAAGCCTCAAACAAACGCTCGTTATCAAAGACGTAAGTTCCAGTGTTGATTTCCTTGATTTGTTTTTCAAAATCTGTAGCATCCTTCTGCTCAACAATGCGAAGAACTTCAGCATTATCATTACGAACAATTCGTCCATAGCCAAAAGGATTATCCGTTTCAGCAGTCAAGATAGTCGCCACATTTTTATGATTGATGTGGAAATCAATCAAGTTTTTCAAGCTTTCACCAGTGATTAAAGGAGTATCTCCTGCAATGACCAGGGTGTGACCTGACAAACCTTCTAAAATAGGCTCTGTCATCATAACCGCATGACCGGTACCCAACTGTTCAGATTGAGTCACAAATTCTGTCTGTCCAGCCAAGACCTGCTCAACCAATTCCGCCTTGTGTCCTACAACTGTTACTGTCTTTTCAGGCTGGATAGCTCCCACACTACGGAAAACATGTTCCAACATAGAAATACCCGCAACCTTGTGCAACACTTTTGGCAAATCAGATTTCATGCGAGTCCCTTTACCCGCTGCTAAAATAATGGCATAATTTGACATAATCTTCTCTTTTCTCTAGAAATTCCCTTTTATTATACCATATTTCAAATCATTCCGCGCTCTTGAATGAAAAAATGCTCTAAAGTCCTTTCTTAACCCATTTTTTGAGTATTTTTTTTGATTTTTTTTCATTTTTAAGGTAAAATTATGAGATATGAGAAAGAAAATAAATCCGCTTATTTTGTTTGGTTTTTTTGGGATTATGATTTTCATTTTAATCCTGAATCGCCCTCGTTTTGAGGACCATCCTGTAAAAACAAAGTCAAATATCGCGCAAGTAGAAACCCAAGCGCTACACAATATAGATAAACCGGTGATTGATGTTTCTGGTTGGCAACGTCCTGAGGAAATAAATTACGATACTCTGTCTCAAAACATTTCTGGAGCTATCGTTCGTGTACATAGTGGCGCTCAGTCTTTAAAAGAAAACGATGCTTCCTTTGTTAATGGCGTAGATAAGGCCTTTAAAACCCATATTACCGAGTTTCAAAAACGAAATGTCCCAGTTGGTGTCTATGCCTTTGTAGCTGGAAAAAGTGTCCAAGAAATGGAAAAGGCTGCTGAAGTTTTTTATAACGCTTCATCGCCATACAGCCCTAGTTACTATTGGCTAGATGTGGAAGACAAAACCATGTCCAATATGAACGAAGGTGTTGAAGCCTTTCGAGCAAAACTAGAATCACTTGGTGCTAAAAATATCGGCATCTACGTTGGGGTCTACTTCATGGAAGAACACAGTATTGATACAGACAAGTTTACGTCTGTTTGGATTCCTTCCTATGGTTCTGACTCAGGATTTTACGAAGCTACTCCTAAGACTGATTTAGATTACGACATTCACCAATACACATCTAAAGGAAAAATTGCTGGCTTTGACCACGATTTGGATATCAACGTCATTTCTTCCTTAAAAAACAAAGAAGAAACCTTTAGAAAAATCTTTTTAAAACCTTAAAAGCATTTGTTTATCATTTGCTTTTTCTTTTTGTGTTTGATTGTGATACAATATAGTAAGGATTTTTTGAAATAGAAATAGTTGGAGGAACAATATGCTCTCATGGTTAGCACGTGTTATTAAAGGGATTGTCATTGCTCTTGGATTTATCTTACCGGGAATTTCCGGAGGGGTTCTAGCAGCAATCTTAGGAATTTATGAACGAATGATTGCTTTTCTGGCCCATCCCTTTAAAGACTTTAAAGAAAATGTTTTGTACTTTATTCCAGTTGCCATCGGTATGCTTCTGGGAATCGGCTTATTTTCCTACCCGATTGAATACCTGCTTGAAAATTATCAGGTCTTTGTCTTATGGAGCTTTGCGGGCGCCATCATTGGTACAGTTCCTAGCCTCCTCAAGAAATCAACTCGAGAATCTGACCGAGACAAGATTGATTTAGCTTGGTTCTGGACAACCTTTATCATTTCTGGATTAGGACTCTATGCCTTAAATTTTGTTGTTGGAACCTTAAGTGCCAGCTTTCTTAATTTCGTCCTAGCTGGTGCACTGCTGGCTCTTGGCGTATTAGTTCCTGGCCTCAGTCCATCAAATCTACTTTTGATTTTGGGTCTCTATGCTCCTATGTTAACTGGTTTTAAAACCTTTGACCTCTTGGGAACCTTCTTCCCGATTGGAGTTGGGGCAGGTGCAACTCTCATCATTTTTTCAAAATTGATGGATTACGCCTTAAACAACTACCACTCACGCGTCTATCATTTCATCATCGGAATCGTCCTTTCTAGTACCCTTTTGATCTTGATTCCAAATGCAGGAAACGCTGAAAGTATCCAATACACAGGTCTTTCTCTTGTTGGGTATGTCATCATCGCCTTCTTCTTTGCACTTGGAATCTGGCTTGGTATTTGGATGAGCCAATTGGAGGATAAGTATAAATAATGGCAAAAAAAGTTAAAATCAAAAAAACATTGGTAGAACAAATTCTGTCTAAAGCAGGCATCCCACATCAGGGGATTCAAATCAATGCCCTAGAAGGAGAGCTTCCTCAAGATTATGAACGAGATCAGATTTTCAAAACCTTGGCTCTTTTGGGAGACAAGACAGGACCGATTATCGGAATTGTCCCTATCACCCAACACTTGTCTGAAAAGAAACTAGCCAAAATTTCTGGCAATAAAAAAGTAAGCATGATTCCACAAAAGGACTTGGAAAAAACAACAGGTTATATTCATGGAGCCAATAATCCTGTTGGTATTCGTCAAAAACATAATTACCCCATTTTTATCGATAGAATTGCTCTAGACTTGGATCAAATGATTGTCTCTGCTGGGGAAGTTGGTCACAGCATTATCGTCGCGCCACAAGACTTGGCTAGCTTTGTAAAAGCTGACTTTGCAGATATCTTGGAGGGCAGCCAAGAATGAAGCTCTACTTTGTCCGCCACGGTCGTACCCTCTGGAACCAAGAAGGTCGTTTTCAAGGTGCTAGTGGAGATTCTCCCCTTCTTCCTGAATCCATTGACACCCTAAAACGACTTGGCCAGTATCTCAAGGATGTTCCTTTCGATCAGATTTATTCAAGTGATTTACCTCGAGCGGTCAGATCTGCTGAAATTATCCAAAGTCAACTCCAGATCCCCTGTCCTTTAGAAAGTGTTCCTAATCTCCGTGAATGGCAGCTGGGAAAGTTGGAAGGTTTGAAAATTGCAACCTTGGAATCTATTTACCCGCAACAAATCAAAGCTTTCCGATCTAACCTTGCTCAATTTGACACTCAAATGTTTGGAGCAGAGTCCCTCTATAGCACCACGCAACGGACCATCCAATTTATCAAATCATTAAAAGATAGTCCAGCTGAGCGTATTCTAATTGTCGGACACGGCGCCAATCTTACTGCCAGTCTTCGTACTCTTCTAGGTTATAAAGAACCACTTCTTCGTAAAGATGGAGGTCTAGCAAATGCCAGCCTGACCATTCTAGAAACCCATGATTTTGAAACATTTACTCTCAATACTTGGAATGATACTTCCTATCAATAACAGAACTTGATTGTAGCGTCAAGTTCTTTTTAGTTTTGAAAGATTATTCGTGAATTTCTTGGTTATTTATGATAAAATGGGAGTATCGCAAAAAATGACTCATCGTATTCAATTTTGAGTAAAACTAGGAGGATCCCATGTCAACAGAACATATGGAAGAACTAAATGACCAGCAGATCGTTCGCCGTGAAAAAATGGCTGCGCTCCGTGAACAAGGAATCGATCCTTTCGGAAAACGTTTTGAACGTACTGCAAATTCACAAGAATTAAAAGATAAATATGCCGACCTCGATAAAGAACAATTACACGATAAAAACGAAACAGCTACTATCGCAGGACGCTTGGTAACCAAACGTGGTAAAGGTAAAGTAGGTTTTGCCCACCTTCAAGACCGCGAAGGTCAAATCCAGATCTACGTTCGTAAGGATGCTGTCGGTGAAGAAAACTACGAAATCTTCAAAAAAGCAGACCTTGGTGACTTCCTTGGTGTCGAAGGTGAAGTCATGCGTACAGATATGGGAGAACTCTCTATCAAAGCAACCCACATCACACACTTATCCAAGGCTCTCCGTCCTCTACCAGAGAAATTCCACGGTTTGACAGACGTTGAAACAATTTACCGTAAACGTTACCTTGACTTGATTTCTAACCGGGAAAGCTTTGAGCGCTTTGTCACTCGTTCAAAAATCATTTCTGAAATCCGTCGTTACCTTGACCAAAAAGGTTTCCTTGAAGTGGAAACACCTGTTCTTCATAATGAAGCCGGTGGTGCTGCTGCCCGTCCATTTATCACACACCACAATGCCCAAAACATTGACATGGTGCTTCGTATCGCGACTGAACTTCACTTGAAACGCCTTATCGTTGGTGGTATGGAACGTGTCTATGAAATCGGACGTATCTTCCGTAACGAAGGAATGGATGCTACTCATAACCCTGAGTTCACTTCTATCGAAGTGTACCAAGCTTATGCAGACTTCCAAGATATCATGGACTTGACTGAAGGCATTATCCAACACGCTGCTAAATCAGTCAAAGGCGATGGTCCAGTCAACTATCAAGGTACTGAAATCAAAATCAACGAACCATTTAAACGTGTTCACATGGTGGATGCTATCAAGGAAATTACTGGTGTCGATTTCTGGCAAGACATGACTTTGGAAGAAGCTAAAGCTATCGCTGCTGAGAAGAAAGTTCCAGTTGAGAAACACTATACTGAAGTTGGTCACATTATCAATGCCTTCTTTGAAGAGTTTGTTGAAGAAACCTTGATCCAACCAACCTTTGTCTATGGCCATCCAGTAGCTGTATCTCCACTCGCTAAGAAAAATCCTGAAGACCAACGCTTTACTGACCGTTTCGAGCTCTTTATCATGACTAAGGAGTACGGTAATGCCTTTACTGAGTTGAACGACCCAATCGACCAACTTAGCCGTTTTGAAGCCCAAGCTAAAGCCAAAGAACTTGGTGACGATGAAGCGACAGGCATCGACTACGACTACATCGAGGCTCTTGAATACGGTATGCCTCCAACAGGTGGTTTGGGAATCGGTATCGACCGTCTCTGCATGCTCCTCACTGATACAACCACTATCCGTGACGTATTGCTCTTCCCAACAATGAAATAATCACTTATCCTCTGGCTCTTGTCAGGGGTTTTTTCGATGCAAAAAGAGATTGAGGAAAACTCAATCTCTACTTTTCACTTCTTTGGTTGCTACATCTTCTCCAAACCATTTTTGGCTAATTTCTTGGAACTTCCCTTCTTTGTACAGTTGAACAAAGGCTTGGTTTAAAGCTTGTAGTAATCTCTTGTCTGCTGGTCTAACTCCGACTGCAAAGGATTCACTTTCAAATCCTGCTGAAAAGACATTGTAGTCACTTAATATACCTTCAGACTGGAGATAGTAATTAGCATACACTCGGTCAATCAACAAGGCATCAATCCGGTCATTTTTCAAATCAATCAAGGCCTCATTAAAACTCTGGTACTGATTAGCCTTCTGATCTTTGACACGATTTTTCAATAAATCTGGCTGGGCTTCAAAGTCTAAATAACCAGAGGAACCGGCTTGGGCTCCCAAGGTTTTATCCTTCATATCCTCTACTGAACGAATCTGCTGGCTTTTCTTTGCAACCAGAACTTGCTGATTTTCCATATAAGGAATGCTAAAGGCAACCTTCTCTCGGCGTTCATCAGTGGCAGCATAGCCATTCCAAATGGCATCTATGGTTCCATTTTGCAGTTCCGTCTCCTTCATATCCCAGTCAATTGGCTGAAATTGCACCTTGACACCTAATTTTTCAGAAACTGCTTGTGCTAAATCAATATCAAAGCCTGTATATTGGCCATTCTTTTCTTCAAAACCCATGGGTACAAAGGTATTGTCAAAACCAATAGTAATGGTCCCCTGCTCTTGATACTTATCCCAGTTATCCTTCTTTGGATCACTAGCTTTCTGAGTACAAGCCGTTAAAAAGAGGGTCAGGAGCGAAACCAATACTAAAGCAATTTTCTTATTAGTCATTGGCACCTCCTACTTGGGTTCAACCTTGAGAATCTGATCTGCGATATTTTCAGCAAACTGCAAATCATGGGTAACCACAATCTGGGTCATGCCAAGTTCCCTATTTTGCAAGATCAGTTTTTCCACTTCCAAGCGTAATTCAGGATCTAGGGCAGAAGTTGGTTCATCGTAACCTATGATTTCTGGGTCAATCATCATAGCACGCGCCAAAGCTACCCGCTGCTTTTGCCCACCTGATAGTGAGAATGGATAAGCATCTGCATGTCCTGCCAGTCCTAATTGTTCCAAAAGACCTCGCGCCTTCTTCTCTGCCTCATCCCGCTTCATTCCCATGGTTTTCACAGGAGATAAGGTCAAATTATCTAGAACGGATAAATGAGGGAAAAGTTGAAAATCTTGGAATACAAATCCTAGTAGATTGCGCTTCTCAAGTTCGTCCAATTCTAAAGGTTCTCCATTATAAAAGATTTGCCCTGAATCAATGGTTTCAAGACCTGCAAGCATACGTAAGAGGGTTGTCTTACCTCCACCAGAAGGTCCAACGATAGCTAGGATTTGCTTTTCAGGAATCTTTAGACTGAAATTAGACAAAATTTGCTTTTCACCAAACCCCTTATTGATATTTCGTAATTCTAACATGGCAGCCTCCTATCTATAGTAACTGTACTTCTTCTCAACTTTTTTGGCAAGAATGGTCACAATACCAATCAAAATCAAGTAAATGGCTCCTGCCAAAAACATTGGAACCAGACTAGCATCACGGTTTGCAGCTGTGCGACTAGCCAAGATAAGGTCAGAAATACCCAGAGCATAGACCAGAGAGGTATCCTTGACCAAACTCATGACTTCATTAAAGACACTCGGAAGAACAATCTTGGTCACTTGGGGCAAGATAATATAGCGTACTGTGGCAAAAGGACTGAACTTCAAGACCTTAGCAGCCTCATATTGACCGTTAGGAATGGTATCAATCCCTCCACGGAAGATTTCAGCAAAATAAGCCGCATAATTGAGAACAAAGGCAATGATAGCCGCAGGAAGACGGTCCAAACGAATCCCAATACTTGGAAGCACATAATAGATAAAGATTAATTGCAAGAGCAAGGGTGTTCCCCGCATAATCCAAATATAAATATTAATCAGATGATGGAGGGGCTTCCAATGGACTTGCAAGGCAAAGGCAATCAAAACTCCCAAGGGAATAGAAAAAATCAAGACCAGTGCAAAAACCTGCAAAGTCATGCTTGCACCGCTCAATAAACTTGGTAATATCTCAAACAAATAAGACATACTGCACCTCCTAAAAATAATTGTTCCTATTATAGCATAAATAAACAAAATAACCAAGAATTTTTGTAAAAAAATTCTCTTTGAAAAAGAAAACTATATCTATCAAAAATGATTAGATACAGTTTTTAAAAATATATTCTTACAATCTCTCAAATAGTTCTTGCATTTGCACATCATCTGGAACTAGTTTTAAGTAAGTTTGAGCATTGACTTTTGCTTCCTCAAAGTAGCCCAGTTCACGCAAGAGATAGATATAGTGTTCTAGAAATTCTGGATTGTCTTTCAAATCTCCTGCCAACTCTTGGTAATGCTCATAGGCAGAATCCAAATCGTCCATTTCTTGATAAGAACGAGCAATCATCCACTTGGTCAAAAGATTCTCTGGCTCATCACTTTGTAAGTCCAGAATATCCTCATAGCGCTCCTGTTCTAGATAAATAGTTGCTAGACGGAGTAAAATTTCTTCCGTATCCTCAGCGTCTTCTTTTGCAGTAAGGAGGTAGTTTTCTGCACCACTGGCATCATGTAATTCATAAGAAAATTGTGAAGCTGCTAACAAGAGTCTTGTTTCAAAAGGATTTTTCTCCAAGCCTTGCTTAGCGATACGCAGGGCTTCTTGAACCTGATGTTCCTTATGCAATGCCTGACTATAACCATACTCATAGCCTTCAAAGTCAGGTGAAATGGTATCAAGCTGCTTAAAGTAGAGGACAGCTTTTTGGTATTCTTCTTGATCAAAGTAAAGACTGGCTAACTCAAAAGCTGTTAGGTCATCGTATTCTAACTCCAGGGCTTTTTCTAAAAACTCTGTAGCCGTTTCAAATTTCCCTAACTGTGCATAGGCAAAGCCAATTCGTTGATAGGTAGAAATGCCTGTTTGCTCATAAATAGTACGATTATCTAACTGGGCATAGCCTTGAATGGCCTCTTGATAATTTTCCAACTCACTATCCAACTCTGCCAAGCCCAATATCAAGAGAGGATCCTCTGAGTAAGTCAATGCTTCTAACAATTTCTCACGCGCCACATCTGTCAAACCTTCCATCTGGTAAAGGTCTGCCTTCAGAGCCAAAGCCGACACATACCAGTCACTGTCAGCTTGGATTTCTTCAAGATAGGCAAAGGCTTCTTCAATTTGACCATCCTCGCTAGCAATAGCCGCTAGATTAAGATTAACCTCTGGAAAATCCTCTACAATTTTCAGGTAAATTTCCTTGGCCTGAGGATAAAAACCAATCCCTTCTAAATAAGTGGCTAACTCATACAGAAGGTCACTTGGATCATTTTCTAAAGCTTTGACGAAATAGTGCTCAGCCTTGGTTAAATCTTGCTCCTCCAAAGCCTGTAACATCTGTTGACTATTGTTCACTCTTAGCTTCCTCTCCTTCTAGTTCATATAGGCCACTGACTACCTTATACCATTCAAAAATCGCTGAAATGACAACCTTAGCAGAGGCATAAACTGGAATACCGAGCAAGACTCCCCAGATACCAAACATGGATCCTGAAGTTAACAAAACAAAGAGAACATTAATGGGATGGATGTTTAATTGACTTCCCAAAATCAATGGAGAGACAAAACGACCTTCAATAGTTTGTTCTACGATAAAGACAATTACTACTTTCAAAAGCATGACTGGCCCAGCAATCAAGCCCAATACTAGGGCAGGAAGCATGGCTAAGAAGCTGCCTAAATAAGGAACCAGATTTAAAATACCAGCAGTAACCCCCAACGTAACTGCATAGCGTAGACCAATAATCTTGAAGAAAATCATAAACATTACCGCTACAATAATAGCCACTGTTACTTGCCCTCTAACATAATTGGACAACTGCTGGTTCACATCTGATAAAACTTGTCCAACAGGTTCTTTCAATTTCGTTGGCATGAATTGGGTCAAATAGTGACGTAGGCCTTTTCCATCACGTAAGAGATAAAAGAGCATGAACGGAACGATAATCAAGGCAACAATCACTTGAGAAGCCCCGCTAATAAAGGCGCTCACCCAGTTGACTGCTTGAGACGAAACCTTACTTGCCCAAACTGTAGCCTGACTTGAGAAGTTTGTCAAAACTTGTTCTAACTGAGGTCTGAAATCATCTGGTAAACGCTTGGTTACCAGGTCATCAATAACCCTGTCAGCATCTTCTAGGTAGACTGGAACATTCCTTGCAAAACTTAAAACCTGACGTTGCAGATTTGGAATAGCTACTGCCAATCCCCAAATGATAAAGAGAGCGATGATGACAAAGACAATACTAATCGCTATGACACGATTGATTTTATGTTTCTCCATCCAATCAACAATAGGATTCAATAAATAGTATAGTAAACCAGATAAAATGACTGGCAACATCACGACTGCCAAAAAGTCTAAAACAGGTGAAAATAGAAAACTAATCTTACTTAAAATAAAAAGATTCAGTCCCATTAATAAGGTTACCAAAAATACCGTAATTGCCTTGTTATCTAAAAACCACTTGAAAAACCAAGATAAGCTAAAATGTTTCTCTTTTTGCTCCATAAATACTTCCTTTCTATTGTTCTCTCATTATACCATTTTTAAATCAAAATAACTCTTTTTTAAAGTGCTTACATGGAGACCGCGACATAAAAAATCTCCTCAAAAGAGGAGATTCGATTAGTCTTGAATATGACGGTCTAAGTTCTTCTGATAATCAGCATTGGATTTGGCTTTTTCATCAGCAAATTTCTTGCGGAACTCATCCATTTCTTTGGAAGTGACAATCTTATCTTGGAGTTTAAGATATTTATAACTGCTATCTCCTGTTTTGTCACCAATCCAACCATCAGCACCACTACCTAATACTTTCTTCGTTACTAACATTTGGGCACCGTCTGAGTGTACAGGAATAACTAGAGCACTATCTGTTAACCAAGCTTGCGCCTTAGCATATTTAGAATAACGTTTTTGCAGATCTGTTTTTTCACTATTTGCATCATCAATCAATCCTTTGTATTTATCCAATCCAACTGTTTTAATGGCTGGATTGTCTGTTCCTGGTGCTACACCAAGAGAGCCGAGGAGACTTGGACCTGAAGTTGGATCAAATACATCTAGATAAGTTGATGGATCTGCATAATCCGGACTCCAACCACTATTAACATTAATGTCCCAATCAACATTATTATTTGATGTTGCTAGAACAGTCATGTTTCCCAATTCATCATCAGAAACCTGTTGAATGTCAACAACTACATTTTCAGAGCCCAAGGCTTCTTCAATGGATTGTTTATAAGACTGAGCTTGATGGATAAAATCTGTCTGAGTCGATGAAACTGGAAGATCTAAATGAATTGGGAACTGTACTCCATCAGCTTTAAGAGTTTTCTTAGCAGATTCAAACTTAGCTTTAGCCTTGTCTACGTTATGAAGCGAATCTTGCGCATCATCAAGACTGATATCTTTCCAGACATTATCCAATTTATCCAATTCTATCTTAGTTACTTGACCAAACGATTGGTCTCCAACTTGTACAAATGTTGGAGGAGTGAAACTTGTACGTAATTTACGAGGCGCCACTTCATCCCCAAACACCTGAGAAACAGCTGCTTTACGATCTGCAGCAAATGCCAAGGCTTGACGGAAATCTTTGTTTAAAAGTGCTTTCTTAGTAGAGGATTTTTCTACATCACTTGTTTTAGCAGTATGATTGTATGACACACGATCAATATTAGTAGACATATAGAAGACGCCACCTCTTTGTTGACCATATACAATATTATCCTTGTATTTTTCTTTTAGACGTTCATAGTTGGCAGAGTTTTTAAAGAGTGGAGCAGCTGGATAATGTCCCTCATCAAAACCACGTCCTAGAGAGTCTGCATCTTGACCATCAAAGAATGATAACTTGATATCATCAATAAAGACATTTTGCTTATCCCAGTAATTTTGGTTTTTGGTCATTTCGATAGAAGATTTCGAAGTAAGCCCCTTAAGAAGATATGCCCCATTGTATAGTATACTCGTTACATCAGTGGCCTTACCAAAATCATCTCCTTTAGATGCCAAAAAATCTCCACTCACGGGAGCAAGGACTCCCATTGTTGTTTTTGAATTCCAGAAAGATTCTGGATGGTTCAAAGTATAAACAACAGTATAATCATCTGTTGCTTTCACACCTACGGTTGAGAAATCTGTTGTTTTCCCATTTACATAGTCATCCAATCCTTTGATAGAATCCTGTACGAGATAAAGAGCCTGTGATTTCTTATCTGCTGCATGTTTCAGACCAGTTACAAAGTCTTGAGCCTTGACTTCACCATACTCTTCCCCCTCATTTGTATACCATTTGACGCCCTGACGGATTTTATAGGTATAGGTTAAACCATCCTTAGAAACAGTCCAATCTTCTGCAACTGATGGAACTAAATTTCCATATTGATCATTTTCTAGTAATCCGTCAATAACATTACCTGTAATCTGTTTAGTGCTGACATTCCCAGAAACTGTATAATCCAAAGTAACAGGATCTGATGTAAACACATAAGCATAAGTCACTGGCTTAGTAGCATCCTTATTACCATTACCAGATGAACACGCTGCTAGAACGGCAGTAGACAAAACTGCAATTCCAGTCGCTAAAAAAACTCGTTTTTTCATAGTAAGGACTCCTTTAAACATTTTATGAATTCATTATAGCACTTTTAAGAAGAAAAGTAAGGAAAACAATCTCAATGTTATTATATTTTTTAAAAAAACAATCAATTATTTTTTTAAAGTGCTTACATCTAATTGGATGTCTTTAATTGGCTTGTTTTTGTGATATAATAGTCTTATCTTTACACAGAGGTATAGTAATGAAAGAAACTGTTTATTTTGGAACTTATACACGTCGTACTTCCCAAGGGATTTACATGGCAGACTTTGATACAGAAACTGGTCTGCTTTCAAATCTAGAACTTTTTGCAGCTGAACCAAGTCCGACCTACCTTGCCTTTGACCAGCATCAACATTTATACACTGTTGGTAGTCAAGACGATAAGGGTGGAATTGCAGCCTATCAAACTAATGGCACCTTATTAAATCACGTCGTTGAAGAGGGAGCCCCCCACTGTTATGTTGCCGTTGATGAAGAGCGTGATTTGGTTTACGCAGCAAACTACCACAAGGGACAGGTCCTTGTTTATAAACGTCAGGAAGATGGTCGTCTTCTACTTAGTGATGTTGATCAACACAGTGGCCAAGGTCCACATGAAAATCAAGCTTCTCCACATATTCACTATACAGATTTAACACCTGACCACTATCTAGTGACCTGCGACTTGGGTACTGACCAAGTAATTACTTATGATCTTGATCCAGAAGGAAAATTATCTAAGCTCTATACCTATCATAGCCAGCCAGGAGCAGGCTCACGCCATATTATTTTCCATAACCATTATAAAATCGCTTATCTCATTTGTGAACTCAATAGCACTATCGAGGTTCTAATCTACGATGGTGTTGGCGAATTTGAACGCATGCAAGTCATTTCAACTCTACCAGACGGTTATAAAGGCTTTAATGGTACTGCTGCTATTCGTCTCTCTAAAGATGGGAAGTACCTCTACGCCTCTAACCGTGGCCATGATTCTATCGCAGTATATACAATCCTTGCGGACGGTAGCTTAGAGTTGTTAGAAATCGTTCCGACACATGGTCAGACTCCACGTGATTTTGATTTGACACCAGACCAAGAATTTGTCATTGCTGTCCATCAGGACTCTGACAATGCAACCGTCTTTAAACGCAATCCTGAAACTGGTCGTCTAGCAGAACTTTCTAATGACTTCCATGTCCCAGAAGCAGTCTGCATCAGTTTTGCCCCTTAAGAAAACATAAAAAAT
>NZ_JBKOTR010000009.1:0-72268 GCF_049738015.1 Streptococcus sp. CL5.50 | reverse complement strand
TACAAAAATAGCCCTTCGGATAAAATCCGAGGGGCTAGAAACGTTGTTAAATCAACGGCCGAACTTTTGAATTTCAAGGTTCGGGATAAAATAGTTCACTGAACTATTTTATTTTTTAAGGTTGTAGAATGATTTCAATCCACGGTATTCAGCTACTTCACCAAGTTGGTCTTCGATGCGAAGCAATTGGTTGTATTTAGCGATACGGTCTGTACGTGAAAGTGAACCAGTCTTGATTTGTCCTGCGTTAGTTGCAACTGCGATGTCAGCGATTGTTGAATCTTCAGTTTCACCTGAACGGTGTGATACAACAGCAGTGTAACCAGCTTCTTTCGCCATTTCGATAGCGTCGAATGTTTCAGTAAGAGTACCGATTTGGTTAACTTTGATAAGGATTGAGTTAGCACATTTTTCTTCGATACCACGTGAAAGGTAGTCAGTGTTTGTTACGAAGACGTCGTCACCAATCAATTGAACTTTACCACCAAGACGTTCAGTAAGAGCTTTCCAACCGTCCCAGTCGTTTTCGTCCATACCATCTTCGATAATGATGATTGGGTATTTGTTTACCAATTCTTCAAGGTAGTCGATTTGTTCAGCAGCAGTGCGGACAGCAGCTCCTTCACCTTCGAATTTAGTGTAATCGTAAACTTTGCGTTCTTTATCGTAGAATTCTGATGATGCACAGTCAAATCCGATAAATACGTCTTTACCTGGAACATAACCAGCAGCTTCGATAGCAGCGATGATAGTTTCTACACCATCTTCAGTTCCGTCGAAACGAGGAGCAAATCCACCTTCGTCACCAACGGCTGTTTCAAGACCACGACCTTTAAGGATTTTCTTAAGTGCGTGGAAGATTTCAGCACCCCAACGAAGAGCTTCTTTGAATGTAGGTGCACCAGCAGGTACGATCATGAATTCTTGGAAAGCGATTGGAGCATCTGAGTGAGATCCACCATTGATGATGTTCATCATTGGAGTTGGAAGAACTTTAGTGTTGAATCCACCAAGGTAGCTGTAAAGTGGGATTTCAAGGTAGTCAGCAGCAGCACGAGCTACAGCGATAGACACACCAAGGATTGCGTTTGCTCCCAATTTACCTTTGTTAGGAGTACCGTCAAGAGCGATCATAGCACGGTCGATAGCTTGTTGATCACGTACATCATAGCCGATGATTGCTTCAGCAATAATGTTGTTTACGTTGTCAACAGCCTTTTGAGTTCCAAGACCACCGTAACGAGATTTGTCACCGTCACGAAGTTCAACTGCTTCGTGTTCACCAGTAGAAGCTCCTGATGGAACCATACCACGTCCGAAAGCACCTGATTCAGTATATACTTCTACTTCAAGTGTTGGGTTACCGCGTGAGTCTAGGACTTCGCGAGCGTAAACATCAGTAATAATTGACATTTTTTACTCTCCTTTGAGTTAAATTATTTTACACCTCTATGATACATCAAAAAGATACCTTTTTCAAGAAAAAACATTATCTTTGTGCAAATTTTCCTTAAGTTTATAAAGTAATCGCTTTCTTTTGTCTGTTTTATTCTAACTTTTATGATATACTGTTTTCATGACAGATTTATCAAAACAATTACTTGAAAAAGCTCATGGTGGAGCAAAATTAAATCCGGATGAGCAAAGACGCTATCTTGGTACTTTTGAGGAAAGAGTTCTTGGATATGCAGATATTGATACAGCAAATAGCCCTCAGTTAGAAAAAGGCTTTTTATCCATTTTAGAAAACCTTCAGGAAAAAGCAGAACCACTATTTGTGAAGATTTCACCAAATATCGAATTTGACAAGCAAGTTTTCTACTTAAAAGAAGCTAAAGAAACTGATAGTCAAGCTACCATTGTATCTGAAGAGCATACTTCTTCTCCTTTTGGCCTTATTATCCACACCAATGCACCAGTTCAAGTAGAAGAAAAGAACCTTCGACTTGCTTTTGCAAAACTTTGGGAAGTTAAAAAGGAAGAACCAGCCAAAACATCCATCTGGAAGAAATGGTTTGGCTAAATCTTGCGCATATTTAATAAATGCCCTACATTAGCAGCCGTGTGCTCCAAATAGAGACTGGCATTTTTCAAACTCTCTTCTAGAGGTTCACTTTTCTCCAAAATAGAAAAGGCAGCTTGGATATTTTCAAATGGTAGGGAAGGTAAATCTTCAGCAAGACTACCACAAATAGCAATGACAGGAACTCCGACAGGGGTTCTTTTTGCAACACCTATAGGTGCTTTACCTGCTAAACTTTGACGATCTAGCCTCCCTTCTCCAACAATAACCAAATCAGCATGTGAAACTTTCTTATCAAAGTTGATTAAGTTCAAGCAGGTATCAATTCCAGACACGATATTTGCCTGAGCAAAGGCACACAAACCGCCAGCAATGCCTCCACCAGCCCCTGCTCCTTTAATTTCCAATGTTGCAGGTAAGATTTTTTCATAAAAATCTTGTATTGCCTTATCTACGACTGCAAACATAGTAGGATGTAGGCCTTTTTGCTTGCCAAAAGTGTAAGTCGCACCTTGATGACCACATAAGGGACTTACGACATCTGCTAAAATACGAATTTGAACATCTTCAGGAATTTCATAGCGATTTTCTGTTGAAACAGAAGCTAATTTTAGTAAGGATTGACCGCAAGCCGGCAAGACATTTCCATCCCTATCATAAAATCGATAACCTAAACCAGCAGCGATCCCAATTCCTCCGTCATTACTGGCTGTGCCACCAACACCGATATAGATATCTTTAATCCCTTGAGCAATGAGATAACGAATCAATTCCCCTATTCCACAAGTTTGGATTTGCAGTGGATTTCGTTTCTCTAGCGGAATTTTTTCAAGGCCAACTAAATCAGCCACTTCAAATAGTGCCAGTCCCCCTTTTTGAAAATAGCGCATGGCTTCTTTTTGTCCAAAAGGTCCTGTAACTTTGATCCATTTTTCTTCAAGGTCAATAGAATGCCGAATAGCATCTACTGTACCTTCGCCACCATCACCAACAGGACAGAGGAGACATTCTACATCTGCTATCGATTGTTGGAAGCCTCTTTTTATTGCTTCAGCTACTTGTTGAGCGGACAAGCTTTCCTTAAATGAATCTGGTGCAATTACAATCTTCATATTTTCCCTCATTCTAAACAGTCAATCAAAGGAAGAACTTCTAAAAAATCCCTCTTGTCAACATGATTCGGTATTTCTTTTTTGAGCACTTCTTTGGCACAAAAGGCGATTCCCAATCCTGCCGACTTCAACATAAATAGATCATTGGCCCCATCTCCGATTGCAATCGTTCTTTCTTTAGAAAGTTTTAGTTCCTTTCTCCATTGTTCCAGAGTCTCTTTTTTAACCTCGGGACTAATAATTTGTCCAACTAATTTCCCTGTTAGAAAGCCACCTTTGACTTCTAGTTGGTTGGCAGAGAAACAGGCAATTCCAAGAGATTTTGCTAATCTCTCAACTATTGGAGTAAATCCACCGGACACCAGACCAACTAGGATGCCGTTCTTTTGGAGAATGGAAATGAATTCCTGGGCATTTGGCGTTAGATGAATAGAGTTGAAGACTTTATCAAAGGCCGAAATAGGAAGACCTTCCAAGAAGGACACTCTGTCTCGTAAACTTCTTTCAAAGTCTAACTCTCCTCGCATTGCCCGACTTGTAATCAGCGAAATTTCCTCCTCACAGCCTGCCTCTCTTCCCAACAAATCAATCACTTCTTCTAGAATTAAGGTTCCATCAACATCCATGACACACAAACCTTTTACTTGAGACATAAGTTCTCCTCTCTAAACAGCCTAAAAATCGTATGAAGTCATCATACGATTTTATCTATTAATTAACTAAGCTATGGTACAAGTCAAGGTATGATTTGCAGGCTGTATCCCATGAGAAATCACACTCCATAGCTTGTTTTTGTAGTTTTCTCCAAACGTCAGGATGGTTTCGATACAAGTCCAATGCTGTTTGGAAAGTCCAATTTAACCAATAAGGAGATAGATTGTCAAAGCTAAAGCCCGTACCGCTTCCTTCGATTGGATTGAAAGCGCGAACGGTATCTCGCAAGCCACCAACTTCATGGACCAATGGCAAGGTTCCATAACGCATCGCCATCATTTGAGACAAGCCACATGGTTCAAAACGACTTGGCATGAGGAAGAGGTCACAAGCAGCGTAGATTTCTTGAGCTAGTTTGACATCAAAAGTGATATTTGCTGATAGCTTGTCTGGGTAAATCTGAGCAAACCACGAGAAAGCACCTTCAAAGGCTGGATCTCCAGTTCCCAAAAGAACAATCTGAACATCATTTTGCAAGATATGGTGATGACTTTCGACCACGACATCAAAACCTTTTTGACGTGTCAAACGAGAAACAATTCCCACCAGTGGAACATCAGCTCTAACTGGCAAGCCAACTCTCTCTTGCAATTTTGCCTTGTTTTGGTCTTTCCCAGACAAATCTTCTTGACTAAAATGATAGTCTAAAAGAGCATCCGTCTGAGGATTATACAGGTCAGCATCAATCCCATTCACGATACCAGATACCTTGCCAGATTCCATTCGAAGAATCTGATCCAAGTTACATCCAAACTGACTGGTCATAATTTCATGAGCATAACTAGGCGAAACTGTTGAAACACGGTCCGCATAGAGAATACCTGCCTTCATCCAGTTCAGACAGTTATTCCAGCGAAGGGTACCATCAGCATAACGTTCGAAGCCGACTCCAAACAAATCCCATAACATTCCCTCTGAAAATTGTCCTTGGAATTCTAAATTATGAATGGTTAAAACAGTTTTAATTCCTTGATAGGCTTGAATCCAACGGTATTTTTCCTTTAACAAGAAAGGTATCATGGCTGTATGGTAGTCATGAACATGGAGAAGGTCAGGGATAAAGTCAATCCTTTCCATAGCCTCAATGGCAGCCAGTTGGAAGAAAGCGAAGCGTTCCCCATCGTCAAAATCACCGTAAACATGGCCACGGAAGAAATAATATTGGTTGTCAATAAAGTAGAAGGTTACACCGTTTAAGACGGTTTTCTTAATCCCACAGTACTGTCTGCGCCAACCGACGCTCACCTCAAAATGAAGAACATCTTCAATCTGATTTCCAAATTTAGCCTCTACCATGTCATAGTAGGGTAAAATCACTGCAACTTCGTGCCCAGCTTTTACCAGTGATTTTGGAAGAGCGCCAATGACGTCTCCCAAACCACCTGTTTTTGAAAAGGGTGCACCCTCTGCTGCTACAAATAAAATTTTCATGAATGAATATCCTCTGTTACTTTAGCACCTTTCTTAACGACGACTGGATGTTCTGCAGTTCCACGGATCACTACTCCATCCGCAACTTCAACACCCTTGTCCAATATAGCGTATTCTACCTGAGCACCTTCTCCAATAACAACACGAGGGAATAAGATGCTATCTTTAACCAAGCTATCCTTATGGACATGAATATTACGTGATAAAACAGAATTAGCCACTTGACCTTCAACAATACTACCAGAAGCAAACTGAGAAGTACTTACCTTAGATGTATTGGCATAGTAAGTTGGCTCTTCGTTTTTGACCTTTGTATAAATCTTTTGGTTTGGTGAGAAGAGAGAATAGAACTTTTGCGATTCAAGCATATCGATATTCGCTTTATAATAAGACTCTACAGAATGAATGTTGGCTAGGTAGCCTGTGTACTCGTAGGCAAAAGCCCCTTCTTTTGCAGCCAAATCCCGTAAAACATAGCGCAACTTCTCTGGATGTTCTTTCTTAGCCTCTTCTTCTAAGCGTTCAATCAACCAAGGGGTATCAACGACAAAGATATCTGTCGACATATTGTAAACTTCATCTGATGATTTACTATCAAAGAGTTTATGAGAACGAACATGGTCTGTTTCATCCACTTCCAAGATTGCGTTTACTTCTGAAATGTCTTTCTTAGCTAGTTTTTTATAAACTACAGTGATAGGCCCTTTTGTTGTACTATGTAGATGGAAAACTTGGTTCAAATCAATATTAATCAAAACATCACAGTTGAGTGAAACTGTTTGGTTTGAGCCAGAACGTTTCAAGTAAGTAAGAAGTTGTTGGTAGTATTCTTTTCCAACTGTACTACTTTCCACACGAGTATTGTAAATACCTAGATAATAGTGGCTAAGAAGAGTTGACAAGCCCCACTCACGTCCTGAACGGATATGGTCAAAGACTGAGCTGATATTGTCTTGTTGGAAAATACCAAAAATACTACGGACACCAGCATTAGCAAGACTTGAAAGCGGGAAGTCAATCAAGCGATATTTACCACCAAATGGCAAACTAGCTACTGGACGGTGGTCTGTCAGTGTTGACATATCATGAAAACCAACTGTGTTTCCTAAAATGGCAGAATATTTATCAATCTTCATCTGTTGCTACCCCCACTACTTCATCATATCCTACAACTTGTACTTCTTCTGTTCCATCAATTTCGACACCATCAGAAATAACTGCACCTTCACCAATAATGGCACGTTTGATTTTAGCTCCCTGACCGACAATTGCACCACTCATGATAACTGAATCTACTACTTCTGCCCCTTCGCGAACTTGCGCACCTGTTGAGAGGATAGAATGTTTAACAGTTCCATCTACGAAACAGCCATCGACAACCAAGGAATCTTCCACATGAGCATTTGCCCCAAGGAAGTTTGGTGGTGAAATTAAGTTTCTTGAGTAAATCTTCCATTGACGGTTACGGCTATCCAAGGCATTTTCTGGTGAAATATATTCCATGTTAGCTTCCCAAAGTGACTCAATAGTACCAACATCTTTCCAGTAGCCATTAAACTCATATGCATAGACACTTTCACCTGACTCAAGGTAATTTGGAATGACATTCTTACCGAAGTCTGACATATCGACATTGCTCTTTTCAGCAGTAACAAGCATATTGCGCAGACGTTGCCAATCAAAAATGTAAATTCCCATAGAAGCTTTTGTAGATTTAGGTTGAGCTGGTTTTTCTTCAAATTCAACAATGCGGTTATTGGCATCTGTGTTCATAATACCAAAACGACTAGCTTCTTTAAGAGGGACGTCTAAAACCGCTACTGTCAAGCTGGCATTATTATCTTTGTGAGACTGGAGCATATCATCATAATCCATTTTGTAGATATGGTCCCCAGATAGAATCAAGACATACTCAGGATTGACACTGTCGATATAATCAATATTTTGGTAAATAGCGTGGCTAGTCCCCTCAAACCAACGATTTCCTTCACTTGCAGAATAAGGTTGAAGAATAGAGACACCAGAATTGATACCGTCTAGTCCCCAGCTTGAACCATTACCAATATGGTTGTTGAGAGCAAGTGGTTGGTACTGTGTAATGACTCCAACATTGTTGATGCCTGAGTTGGCACAGTTTGAAAGAGCAAAGTCAATGATACGGTAGCGCCCACCAAATTGCACAGCTGGTTTTGCAATGCTTTGAGTGAGTTTACCGAGACGAGTTCCTTGCCCACCAGCAAGAATCAAAGCTAACATTTCATTCTTCATTTTCTACTCCTTTTTGATTTTTACTTGTGACGGTTTTAGTAGGTTTCAAGCGACGTTTGATTTTCCAAACACTTGCTCCCATAGCCGGTAGGGTAAAGGTCAAGGTCTGCTCATAATCTTTCCATAGTCCTTCTTGCGTTTGCACAGTTTGATTATGTTCTTTCCAAACGCCTCCCCACTCTTCTAACTCAGTATTCCAAACTTCTTCGTAAATCCCTGCAACAGGAAGTCCGATTGTAAAATCTTTTCGTTCAACAGGTGCCATATTAAAGATACAGACTAACATATCATCCTTCTTACCCTTACGGATGAAGGAAAGAACACTCTGGTCTCTATTATCCGCATCGATGATTTCAATTCCATCATAGCTGGTATCAATTTCCCACAGACAGCGGTGGTCTTTGTAAAACTGATTTAGCTGAGAAGTGAAATACTTCATCTTAGCATTCATTGGATCTTCTAGGTTAGACCATTCCAACTGCTCTTCAGATTTCCATTCTAGGAATTGCCCATATTCACTACCCATGAAGAGCAATTTTTTACCTGGGTGACAAATTTGGTAAGTGTAGAGATTGCGCAAACCTGCGAATTGATTGTAGCGATCTCCCCACATCTTGTGCATCATACTCTTCTTGCCATGAACCACTTCATCGTGCGAGAATGGTAGGAGATAGTTTTCCTTGAAGACATACATAAAGCTGAAAGTCACCAGATTAAAGTCATATTTACGGTAAATCGGATCTTCTTCGTAGAAACGGAGGATATCATTCATCCAGCCCATATTCCACTTGTAGTCAAATCCTAGACCACCAAGCTCTTTCATTCCCGTAATCTTGGTTGCTGACGAACTTTCTTCTGCGATCATCATCACATCTGGATGAACTAGTTTAATCACATCATTCAAGCGTTGAAGGAAATAATATCCCTCATAGTTGAGATTGCCACCATCTTTATTAGGTGTCCATGGAGCATCATCGTAGTCTAAATAGAGTATATTGCTGACAGCATCCACACGAATACCATCTAGATGGTAAAAGTCAATCCAAAACTTAATACTAGAAATCAAGAAGGACTGGACTTCATTTTTTCCAAGGTCAAAATTGAGAGCGCCCCAACCATAGTTATGAGCCTTATTATGGTCTTGGTACTCAAAAGTCGGTGTCCCATCATAATAAGCTAAGGCATCATCATTAATGGTGAAATGACCAGGTACCCAGTCTACAATAACCCCAATATTGTTTAAGTGACATTCCTCAACAAAATCTTGAAATTCTTCAGGACGACCATAGGCATGCTCTAGAGCAAAGTAACCCATAAGCTGATAGCCCCAACTCAAACCTAGTGGGTGAGACATCAAAGGCATAAACTCAATGTGAGTATAGTTCATCTCAACCAAGTAAGGAATAAGTTCATCTTTCAATTGAGAAAAACTATAGGGGCTGCCATCAGGATTTCTCTTCCAAGAGCCAGCATGAGCCTCGTAAATATTGACAGGACGCTCTTCAAAGCTCAAGCGTTTTCTACGGGCTAGCCAGAGACCATCCTTCCATTTCTTTTCTGGAATCTCTGTTAAAATAGCCCCAGTACCAGGTCGTGCCTCATACCTTACAGCCAAAGGGTCAATCTTCATCAACTGATGACCGTTTGATCGTGTGATATGATACTTATAAATTTGGCCTTCTTGAGCAAGAGTGGTAAAGACTTCCCAGATCCCAAATTCATTTCGTTCCATTGGAATTTGATTTTCAACCCAATTGGTGAAATCCCCTACCAAGTGAACAGCCTGAGCATTAGGCGCCCACACACGAAAAGTATAGCCATACTCTCCATTTTTTTCTTCCCTATGAGCTCCCAGATAGTGCTGGAGGTGAAAATTTTCACCTGTCATAAAGGTTTTTAAAGCATTATTCTTATCCATACACCCTCCTAACTCTGTAAGCGTTTTCTATAGATTTATTATACTACCTTTTTAGGGAAGATTCAAGTAAATTACGGAATTTGCAAAAAAATCTTTTGAAAGTCTTCAACAAATTCACTGATGTGTTCACTTGTAAATCAAGAAATTTTCAGAAACGCTTTGAAAACGAATTGTTTTTTAATAATACTATCACAAAGTTCGTTATTTAGCTAACAAAAAATATAATTTTAAGTAAAAAAATAAATCAGGAAACGAATCTCCTGATTTTACATTTCATTTCACATCAAAAACAATGGATTTGACATTTGTCATCGCTTCAATACTATATTTAATTCCTTGCACTCCAGCGCCAGAACCTTTGACACCAAGGAATGGGAAATTATCTGGACCACGCTGGGTTTTATTATTTATATGAACTGTACCCACTTCAAGTTTTTCAGCAATTTCAAATGCTTTTTTGAAATCATTTGTAAAGACTGAGGATTGAAGGCCGAATTCAGATTCGTTGGCAAAGGCAATGGCTTCCTCTACACTAGCCACACGGATAATTGGTAAAACAGGACCAAATGGCTCTTCCCATGCCACTTTCATATCTTTTGTAACTTGGTCAAAAAGCACTGGCCATAGAAGATTGCCTTCGCGTTTGATTGGTGTAAGAGCCTGAGCACCTTTTTCTTGTGCATCATCAATCAAGCCCCAAATAAAGTCTGCTGAAGCATTGTCGATAACTGGTGTGATATCAGCATTGTCGAATGGATCGCCAACTGTTAATTTAGTAACCTCTGCTTGAAGCAAAGCAGCTAGTGTATCTGCTACACTTTCGATAACAATAACACGTTTAATGGCTGTGCAACGTTGACCTGAATAGCTAAAGGCACCCGCAACAATTTGCTTGGCAGCATGTTCCAAATCTGCATCTTCTAGTACTAAGGCTGCATCTTTCCCACCAAGCTCCAACATGATTGGACGCATACCAGCTAAACGACCAATACGTTCTCCGATAGGAGTTGAACCTGTAAAGTTGATGAAGTTGACTTCTTTGTGTTCAATGATATAATCCCCAATTTCTGAACCACGACCCGTAATGGTATTGAAAACACCAGCCGGAATCCCTGCTTCTTCAAACGCTTTAGCCAACAAGAGCCCAGAAATAGAACCTTGTGTTGGTGGCTTAAACATGACTACATTCCCTGCAATCAAGGCAGGTGCAATTTTAGAAGCAGATAAATTAACTGGATAATTAAAGGGAGCGATAGCCAGCACGACACCAACTGGCTCGCGACGAACAACGGCCAATTTATTTTTACTTGCTGCTTCAAAACCGCCACCTTCCATTGCTTGTCCAGTGATACGGAGACCTTCCTCAGCAGCATAGCGAATCAAGTCTGCGGTACGCACCACTTCTCCAATAGCTGCTTTAATTCCCTTTGCCACTTCTTTGGCAAGTATAGTACCAATTTCTTCCTTATCACGTTCTAAAATAGCTGCTGTTTTGTGCAAATAAGCCGCACGTTCAACTGCTGATAAAGCTCGCCAAGCTGGCAGGGCTGCACGCGCAGCTTTCATAGCCTCATCTACTTCTGCCTGAGTCATAGCTGGAACAGTCCCTAATTCTTCTTGGTTTATTGGTGAATAAATCGTAATTTCTTTTTCAGCTGATTTCCATTTTCCATTTACTAAATTCTGATATCTTGTCAAATTCTCGTCCTCCTGAAAATGATTAAGATATATTTTACCAAATTTTCAGAAAATTACAACCCTTTTTGCAATTTTTTTGAGATTATTTTCACAAGCTTGGTTTTTCAAACTATTTGAAACTTGATTCTAATCTTCATTGAAAACTTATAAATGATAAAAAGGATTAGACAATCTAACCCTTTTTAGTTTATGCATTTAAGAGAGTACTTTTAGCACTGCGACACTAGTATCATCAATGACATTTTCTTGTTTCGAACGACTATTGGTCACAAGCATTTCTAGATTTCCTGCATTTTCAAAGTATAAGGAAGTTCCCTTGGCATTGAATACTACCAATAGATGTTCTGGCCCCCCGTGAATCTCGTAAACAATCCATCCGCTATTTTCTGCAGCTGTGTGAACAAAGACATGACGGTAAACTTCTTCGTATGTAGGATAAGAAAAGGCGCTAGTCTGTGTTTTCAGTCGAATAATTTGACGGACAAAGTCAATGCTTTCTTGTCTTTCATTGATTAAATCCCAGTTTATTTGGTTAACACTGTCAGGAGCCTTGTAACTATTCATAGCACGTTCTCGGTCTGCCGAAGTGAGTTGTCCATGTTCACCCGTCGGAATTAATTTGGTTCGACCAAATTCTTGGCCAATTTCCATAAAGGACATTCCTTGCATGAGAAGGTTCATTACTGTCGCCGTCTCAACCTTGCGCATAATCTGGTCTGAACTTTGATCAGGATGAAGAGTCGCCAACAAATCATGAAGATTGTAATTGTCATGGGCTTCAACATAGTTGAGAACCTGGTTTGGACTGAGATAAGAACCCAATTCTCGACTACCAAGAATGGCCTTGGCAATGATTGGTTCAGTGGCTGCACCACTTACAAATCCTGACTTGATTGCACCATAAACTTCTCCTCCTTTGACCGCATCACGCTGATTATCATTGAAGAATCCGATATTTGGCATTTGGTAGGCATTATCCTTCTTGGCCTTATCATAAGTTGCAAGACCTGTTCCCATATCCCAGCCTTCTCCATAAGTGATAATACGGGGATCAACCTCATCTAGCGCCCAACGAATCGCTTGCATGGTTTTGACATTATGAATACCCATCAAGTCAAAACGGAAGCCGTCAATATTGTATTCCTGTACCCAGTATAGAAGAGAATCAATCATGTACTTGCGGAACATTTCGTGTTCACTGGCTGTTTCATTTCCAACACCTGTTCCATTCTGGAAGGTACCGTCTGGATTCATACGATAGTAGTAATCAGGGACAGTTGTTTGGAAAGGTGCATCAACCGTTGAAAAGGTGTGATTATAAACCACGTCCATAATGACACCAATCCCCGCATCGTGATAGGCTTGAACCATGGTCTTCAAATCACGAATGACCTGCCCTGGATCATCTGGATTACTAGAAAAACTTGGTTCTGGTGCATTGTAGTTTTGAGGGTCATAACCCCAGTTATAGGTTACATTTCCATCCTCATCGTATTCCTTATGGCGATCAAAGATAGGCTGGAGTTGAACATAGTTGCAGCCAAGTTCTTTGATATAGTCAAAGGCGGTTGCTTGTCCGAATTGGTTTACAGTTCCAGTCTGGGCAGCACCAAGGAAGGTTCCACGGAGATGCTCTGCAACTCCAGAGGTCGGAGATTTGGTTAAATCTCGGATATGCATTTCACAGATAACTGCTTTACATGGATTTTCCAAACGCCAAGGCGCTTCTGTTCCATGTTTGACCACAAATCCTTCTACTTGTCTGTCTTGATGAGAAAGAATTACGGAACGTTTGCCGTCAGGACTTGTGGCAATCGTGTAAGGATCTCTCGTCACAGTCTGGTGGTGAGGAAAGTCAATCTGATACTGATAAGCCTTGCCAGCAAGATTTTCATCTAAGTCTAGACTCCAAACACCAATGGTATTGTACTTATGACTGTATGAATAGCTATTACCACGCTCTAGATTAAAGGTTTTCCAAATCGGAGCGTCGTTGCTGGTATTTTCGTAGACAACCACCTGTACAGCAGTAGCCGTAGGAGCCCAAAGTTTAAAGCTAGTCTGATAATCTGAAAGACTGTAACCTAGTTCTCCTTGGTAGCCCCAGTGGTGATCAAAACTAGCGCTATGTATTGCTCTATCAAAAGCAAATGGATTTTGATCTTTGTAGTAAGGACTAGCAATGGCTGGGTTTTCAGAATAATAAACAGTCTCGTCGCCCTCTAAAATCCAAACTTCTGTCAGAAGCGGATAGTAGTTATAACGCACGGAATATTCCTTAACTGTCCCATCAATCTCGACAGAAAACTTCAGGTTTTCTAACTTTTCTTGACTTGTAACTGTGAAGGAGAACTTTGCTCCAAAAAAGTTATTTTCATAATACAATTTTTCAACATTGTCCGCCTGTTTTCTACTAAATGAACAGGCTGCATAATCCCCGTTTTTTCGATGAAAATGGATGACTACAGGGTAATTTAACATTTCTTTTCCTAATTTCTAATTTTAATTTAATTTTTTATGTGGTGCTGATAGATTCAGCAATTTAATTTCTGACTCAAGATAGACTCAATTCATGTCAAAACACTTCAGGATAGACAGTTTCAGACTATCTAACATCTAGCCTTCTACTATTCTTTACAAACTTTCGAGCCAAGCTTCATCTCGAACTTCAATACCAAGTTCTTGTGCTTTTTGAAGTTTACTTCCAGCATCTGCACCTGCCACGACGAGGTCGGTCTTTTTAGAAACACTGCCAGTCACTTTAGCACCCAAACTTTCGAGTTTATTTTTAGCTTCTGAGCGCTTGAGCCGTTCCAATTTTCCAGTCAATACAACGGTCAAACCTGACAAGGCCGCATCTGCCACTACCGTCTGTCCTTTATAGTCCAGATTGACCCCAGCTTCTTTCAATTCTTTGAGGAGAATTTCAGAGCCTTCTGTCGCAAAATATGTCTGAAGACTCTTGGCAATCACACTACCCAGACTTTCAATACTAGCCACTTCATCTGAATCTGCCTGAGCCAGATTTTCAATCGAGTGGAAATGTTGAAGTAACAGCTGACTGGCCTTGCTTCCGACATGACGAATGCCCAAACCAAACAAGAGCTTTTCAGCAGAATTTTCCTTAGATGCTTGGATGGCCTGATACAGTTTAGCAGCAGACTTTTCCTTAACCCCCTCTAAAAGGAGGAAATCTTCTTCTTTCAAACGGTAAATATCCGCCACATCCTTTACTAAATTGGCAGCAAAGAGTTTCTCAACAATAGAAGGACCAAGGCCTGTAATATTCATAGCATCACGAGAAGCAAAGTGAATCAAGCCTTCCATGATTTGAGCAGGGCAACGCGGATTGATACAACGGAGAGCCACTTCATCTTCAAAGTGCAACAAGTCAGAGTTACAACTTGGGCAGTTTGTAGGGATATCTAGTTTTTCTTCAGAAACCCGTTTGGACTCTACTACACGTAAAACAGCAGGAATGATGTCCCCAGCCTTATAGACGATAACCGTGTCGTCTTTGCGGATATCTTTTTCAGCAATATAATCCACATTGTGTAGGGTCGCACGGCTAACAGTTGTACCAGCTAGTTGTACTGGTGTTAGATTGGCTGTTGGGGTTACAACACCCGTACGGCCAACTGTCCAATCAACTGATAAGAGTTTAGCTTCTTTTTCCTCAGCAGGAAACTTGTAGGCCACTGCCCACTTTGGAGCCTTGACGGTAAAACCAAGTTCTTCTTGACTTGCTAGGTCGTTTACCTTGATTACCACTCCATCGATATCATAAGGCAGGTTTTCCCGTTCCTGTCCTACTTTTTGAATAAAATCCCAGATTTCATCTATATTTTCAGCCAAGATTCGCTTTGGATTGACCACAAAACCTAGTTGTTCAAGGTGCTTCAAAACCTTTTCTTGACTATCACGAGTTGAAGGGCTGGCTTCTTGATAGAGGAAAGTCGCAAGATTGCGCTTGGCAACTACTGCTGTATCCAACTGTCGCAGGGTGCCTGCTGCCGCATTACGAGGATTGGCAAATTCAGGCTCTCCATTTTCTTGGCGAGCTTGGTTAACCTGGTCAAAAGAAGCGCGTGGCATGTAACATTCCCCACGAACTGTGATATCTAGTTCTTCTGGCAAGGTCAAAGGAATGTCCTTAACACGCTTAAGATTTTCTGTTATATTCTCCCCAACAGAACCGTCTCCACGTGTTGCACCAACAACTAAAATCCCCTTTTCATAAGTCAGCGAGATAGACAAACCATCGATTTTCAGCTCACAAATATAGGTCGGATGAGCCACTTCCTTACGAACACGCGCATCAAAAGCTTCAAGCTCCTCACGTGAAAAAGCATCCTGCAAACTATAAAGAGGATACTGATGACTGTATTTTTCAAAACCATCTAAAACCTTGCCACCAACACGATGGGTAGGACTGTCTGCTAGCACTTGATCTGGATAGGCAGTTTCTAACTCGACCAACTCTCGGTAAAGGCGATCATACTCACTGTCTGAAACCGAGGGATTATCGCTGGTATAGTACTCAGTCGCATAGCGATTGAGCAAGGCGACCAACTCATTCATTCTTTTATTCATAAAACTATTTTACCATAAATTAAGCCCTTCTCACAAACGAGAAGGGCAGAAAACTTAGAAATCTTACACCTGCTCTGATAATTCTTCCCACTCAAGCATAGCTTCTTCCTGACGATGGCTGATTTTGTCCAGTTCAGCCTGCAATTCCACCAGTTTGCCGGCATCGTTTGTTTCCAACATTTGTTCAGAAATGTCTTGGCTTTGACTTTCTAACTCTTCGATTTCAGCTTCTAGACTTTCGATTTGTCGCATGAGTTTACGGGCTTCTTTTTGACTTTCTTTCTGAGCTTGATAGTCATTAACTGGACTTGCTTCTTTTGCTTGATTAGTAGTTGAAATTTCCTCAGTTTGAATCATTTCTACTTCTGCTTTCTTCTCGACATAGTAGTCGTAATCTCCAAGATAGAGAGTTGATCCATTCTCAGACAATTCCAGTACATGAGTTGCCACACGATTGATAAAGTAACGGTCGTGACTGACGAATAGAAGAGTTCCATCAAAGTCAATCAAGGCATTTTCCAACACTTCCTTGCTATCAATATCCAAGTGGTTGGTTGGCTCATCCAGAATCAAGAAGTTGTTGTTTTCCATGGAAAGTTTAGCGAGAAGTAAACGGGCTTTCTCGCCACCAGACAGCATGCCGACTGATTTTTTAACATCATCTCCTGAGAAAAGGAAGGCACCTAGACGGTTACGAATTTCAACTTCTGGTGTCAGTTTAAAATCATTCCAGAGTTCATCCAGTACAGTATTACTTGGTGTCAGCTTGCTTTGGGTTTGGTCATAGTAACCAACCTCAACATTGGCGCCAAAGCGCTTCTCACCCTTGATAAAAGGAATCTGGTCCACAATAGACTTGATAAAGGTTGACTTGCCAATACCATTTGGTCCAACAATAGCAACAGCATTCATCTTACGAAGGTCTAGGTTGATAGGATCTGACAATATTTCCCCATCATAGCCAATAGCTGCATTCTCAACAGTCAAAACAACATTGCCCGACGTTTTTTCAGACTGGAAGGTCATGTTGGCTGATTTCTTGCCAGCTTCAGGTTTGTCCAAACGCTCCATTTTTTCCAGTTGTTTGCGTCGAGATTGGGCTCGTTTGGTCGTCGAAGCACGTACTAGATTGCGATTGACAAAGTCTTCCAGAGCAGCGATTTCCTTTTGTTGCTTTTCATAGTTTTTTGCCTCAGTAGCTAGCTTTTGCTCCTTTAACTCAACAAAACGAGAGTAATTCCCCACATAACGATCCAAGGAATGCTTGGTCAAATCTAGCGTAATTGTCGCAACCTTATCTAAGAAATAACGGTCGTGGCTGACGATAATGAGGGCACCGCTATAATTTACCAAGTAATTCTCTAGCCAGGCTATAGTTTCAATATCTAAGTGGTTAGTTGGCTCGTCCAAGACCAAGAGATTTGGCTTTTCAAGAAGCATTTTGGCAAGTGCCAAACGAGTATTTTGACCACCTGAAAGCTCGGCAATTTTCATCTGCCACATAGACTCGTCAAACTTAAATCCATTCAAAATCGCTCGAATATCAGCTTCATAGGTAAAGCCACCTGCTTGGCGAAAATTCTCAGATAAACGATCATAATCTGACATCAGTTTGTTCAAATCCTCACCAGACTTTTCACCCATCTCTAACTCCATCTGACGCAGTTGTTTCTCCGTCCGACGTAAGTCATCAAAGACATGAAGCATTTCATCGTAGATGGTATTTTCAGACTCAAAACGGCTATCTTGGGCTAGGTAAGACAGAGAAATATCTTTTTTCTTATTGATTTCTCCACTAGTTGGCTCCTCTTCTCCAACCAAAATCTTCAAAAGAGTAGACTTACCTGCACCATTTTTCCCAACGAGAGCAATCCGGTCTCGTTCATCAACTTGTAGGTTAATATTATCAAAAAGAACCTCTCCTGCAAAAGAACGTTCAATTCTATTAGCTTGTAAAATAATCATAAGAGTAGTATAGCATGTTTCCCTAAGGCATTCAAGACTTGATAAACCGGCATATGTCACTACTTTTCTGTAAATTATGCTAGGGTTTTACTAAAATGCTAAAAAATGCTATAATGTGAACGGTTAAAACAATTTACAAAAAGGAGAATTTCAATGTCTTACCAAGAAAATTACCAGAAATGGGTTGATTTTGCGGAACTTCCTGACTACCTTCGTCAAGATTTAGAAAATATGGATGAAAAAACTAAGGAAGATGCCTTCTATACAAATCTTGAATTTGGTACTGCAGGTATGCGTGGCTTGATTGGTGCGGGTACAAACCGTATCAACATCTACGTTGTTCGCCAAGCTACTGAAGGATTGGCTCGTTTGATTGAGTCAAAAGGTGGAAACGAAAAAGAACGCGGTGTAGCAATTGCCTACGATAGCCGTCACTTCTCACCTGAGTTTGCCTTTGAATCTGCGGCAGTTCTTGCTAAACACGGCATCAAATCTTACGTATTTGAAAGCCTTCGTCCAACTCCAGAACTATCATTTGCAGTTCGTCACCTCAACTGTTTTGCGGGTATCATGGTCACAGCCAGTCATAACCCTGCACCATTTAACGGATACAAGGTTTACGGTGAAGACGGTGGACAAATGCCTCCACACGACGCAGACGCTTTGACTACATATATCCGTGCAATCGAAAATCCATTTGCTGTAGAAGTTGCTGATGTGGAAGCTGAAAAAGCTTCTGGCTTGATTGAAGTTATCGGCGAAGCTGTCGATGTTGAATACCTCAAAGAAGTTAAGGACGTAAACATCAACCCAGCCTTGATTGAAGAATTTGGTAAAGACATGAAAATTGTCTACACACCACTTCATGGTACTGGTGAAATGTTGGCTCGTCGCGCTCTTGCCCAAGCAGGATTTGACTCTGTTCAAGTCGTTGAAGCGCAAGCAACTGCTGACCCAGACTTCTCAACTGTAAAATCTCCAAACCCAGAAAGCCAAGCAGCCTTTGCCCTTGCTGAAGAACTTGGTCGTCAAGTTGGTGCAGATGTTCTTGTGGCAACTGACCCTGATGCTGACCGTGTTGGTGTTGAAGTTCTTCAAAAAGATGGTAGCTACCTCAACCTTTCAGGTAACCAAATCGGTGCTATCATGGCTAAATACATCTTGGAAGCCCACAAAAATGCTGGAACTCTTCCAGAAAATGCAGCCCTATGTAAATCTATCGTATCAACTGACTTGGTAACGAAGATTGCTGAAAGCTACGGCGCAACTATGTTCAACGTCTTGACTGGTTTCAAATTCATCGCTGAAAAAATCCAAGAATTCGAAGAAAAACACAATCACACTTACATGATGGGATTTGAAGAAAGCTTCGGTTACTTGATTAAACCATTTGTACGTGATAAAGATGCAATCCAAGCCGTCCTTGTCGTTGCTGAACTTGCTGCCTACTACCGTTCACGTGGTTTGACACTTGCAGACGGTATCGAAGAAATCTACAAAGAGTACGGCTACTACGCTGAAAAGACTATCTCTGTTACCCTTTCTGGCGTCGATGGTGCTGAACAAATCAAAGCGATTATGGCTAAATTCCGTAACAACGCTCCAAAAGAATGGAACACAACAGCTATCACTGTCGTAGAAGACTTCAAGGCACAAACTGCTACTGCTGCTGACGGTACCGTTACAAACTTAACAACTCCTCCAAGTGATGTGTTGAAATACACACTTGCTGACGGTTCATGGATTGCCGTTCGCCCTTCAGGTACAGAACCAAAAATCAAGTTCTACATTGCAGTTGTAGGTGAAACAAACGAAGAATCACAAGCTAAGATTGCTAACATTGAAGCAGAAATTAATGCTTTTGTAAAATAAGGTCCTATAAAAGATGAGACTAACTAATCTCATCTTTTTTTCGTATCAAATCTAAGCAATTTTAGAAACTTTATGGCATACTAGACTTATCAATGAAAGCGAGGTAATCTCATGGAACAATTTTTAGATAATATCAAAAACCTTGAAGTCACTACAGTTGCGCGTGCGCAAGAAGCTCTTGATAAAAAAGAAACTGCAACCTTCTTTATTGGTCGCAAAACTTGCCCTTACTGCCGTAAATTTGCAGGTACTTTGGCAGGTGTCGTAGCTGAAACCAAAGCCCACATCTACTTCATCAATAGTGAAGAACCAAGCCAACTCAATGAGTTGCAAGCATTCCGCTCACGCTACGGAATCCCAACTGTACCAGGATTTGTTCACATTGCGGATGGACAAATCAATGTCCGTTGCGACTCTTCAATGTCAGCACAAGAAATCAAAGATTTCGCTGGATTGTAAAAAAGCCACTCATCGAGTGGTTTTTAAATGGTCAAAATTACGTTTTTTCAAGCAAATCTTGTATCATCCGATGCAGTTCTTCGATTTTCTCAGATTGTTTCTCTATTAATATTCTTTGGCTCGATAATTCGTCTTTAAGTTTATCAAGTTTTATCTGTTCATCTGGATTATCTTTTACAAAAAAGTTCGTCAAGGCACTTGTTAACATTCCTATTGTACCAATCCCTACCAACATTAATAAAACAGCTATCCATTTCCCAAAAAGTGAAATTGGAACAATATCACCATAACCAACAGTAGTTACTGTCACAAGAGCCCACCAAAGACTATCTGAGAAGGATTTCTCTTCAACTACAGATAAAATTGAACTTCCTACTAGCACAATAAAGATATTAACATACAAGATATAAATCAGGCCATTTGTCCGTAAGAATCTACTAATTTTTCTTTCTAATTTACCTGTAAGTCCAATTATTCTAAGTAAACGAGTCAGTTTCAGTAATTTTGTCAACCTTGCTAAGCGGAAGATACGCCCTAATCGAAATACTGTAAAAATAGCATTTAAAGGCAGGATAGCTAGCAGATCAAAGATATTTTCAATTATAAACCTCCATTTTGCTTTACTTGAAAAGAACCGCCAACCATAATCTACCACAAACACAAACCAAAGTTGTAAGTCAATAATACTGTATGGAGGACTGTCTAAATCAATCATCTCAGCAAATCCAAGTAATACCAGAATAACAGAGATTAAAGCAAGTAAAATAATTGTTGTATCATAATAATCTGCAAAAAACCATTTTTTCTTCAAATTTTACTCTCCTCACTTTCTATACTGTTATTACTCAACTTTAATTCAATAAATATCTCTCCGATGACCAACTTCTAAAGTAGCAATGACTACTTCATCATCTACAATTTGTACGATAACTCGATAATTACCAATTCTATAGCGCCATTGACCAACGCGATTACCAACCAAAGCCTTTCCGTGTCGTCTCGGGTCTTCCAAAACATTGGTTTGTAAATAGTTTGTAATTATCTTCTGCGTATAACGATCCAATTTTTTCAATTGCTTGATGAAACGTCTTGTTGGAACTAATTTATACAAATTATTCATCCTCCAAGCCTAAATCATGCATCATTTCTTCCCAAGTAATGGGTTCAACTCCTTTTTCCAAGTCTTCTAAATACTCTTGATAGGCTAAATCTGCCACACGAGCATCGTATTCATCTTCTAGAGCTTCAAGAGTTTTGGTGCGGATAAGTTCCGACAGGGAAACTCCTTCAAACTTAGCCATTGCTTTCATAAATGTTTTATCAGCTTCAGAAACTTTTAATGTAATAGTAGTCATCTTTTGCACTCCCTTTTTTAATAGTAACACCATTGTATTACTTTTTAGGTGTTCAGTCAATATAAAAAGAACACCTTCTTAGCGTTCTCTCTATATATCTGTCAATGGTGTTGCTGTATCTGGTGAAGTATCATATACTTTAAAGTCTATTCCAACTCCCAAATCAGCTTGCGCCAGCTGATTGACCATGGTCATGTGAGCCAGTTCCTTGATATTGTTTTCCTTAGACAAGTGACCAAGATAGATTTTCTTAGTGCGATTTCCTAGCGTCCGAATCATAGCTTCAGCACCGTCCTCGTTAGAAAGGTGACCCAGATCCGATAGGATTCGTTGTTTGAGTCGCCAAGCGTAAGAACCTGCTCGCAAAATCTCTACATCATGGTTGGACTCGATAAGATAGCCATCTGCATTCTCGACAATTCCTGCCATACGGTCACTAACATAACCTGTATCTGTCAAAAGGACAAAACTCTTGTCATCCTTCATAAAGCGATAGAACTGCGGTGCGACCGCATCATGGCTAACACCAAAACTCTCAATATCAATATCTCCAAATGTTTTGGTTTTGCCCATTTCAAAAATATGCTTTTGCGAGGCATCCACCTTGCCAAGATACTTGCTATTTTCCATAGCCTGCCAGGTCTTTTCATTGGCGTACAAATCCATACCATACTTGCGAGCCAAAACACCCACTCCATGAATATGGTCAGAATGCTCATGCGTAATCAAGATGGCATCCAAGTCCTCTGGTTTGCGATTTATTTCAGCAAGTAAGCTGGTAATTTTCTTGCCCGACAAGCCTGCATCCACTAAAAGTTTCTTTTTTGGGGTTTCCAGATAAAAGGAATTTCCACTGGAACCCGACGCTAAAATACTGTATTTAAAGCCTGTTTCACTCATTCTAGTCTTCTACTTCATCCTCCCATACTTCTTCTTTTACTGCATCCTTATCATAAGGGAGTACAATGGTAAAGGTTGAACCCTTACCGTATTCACTCTTGGCCCAAATAAAGCCATCATGTTGTTTGATAATCTCTTTAGCAATAGCTAGTCCTAAACCAGTACCACCTTGGGCACGACTTCTAGCACGATCCACACGATAAAAACGGTCAAAGATACGTGGTAAATCTTGCTTTGGTATCCCCAATCCTTGGTCTGAAATGGATAAAATCATCTGATCATCAGTTGTCTTCATGGTCACTGTGATTTTCCCACCATCTGGAGAATACTTGATTGCATTGTTAAGAATATTATCAATCACCTGTGTCATCTTATCTGTATCAATCTCTATCCAAACTGAGGTAATGGGGTAATCTCTCACCAGTTCGTATTTCTTCTCTTCGTCCTGCCCTCTTATCTGATCAAAACGGTTGAGGATAAAGGTAATAAAGGCAGTGAAATTGATCAATTCCACATCTAGGTGACTGGTTGCATTATCAATACGTGAAAGATGGAGGAGATCCGTCACCATCCTCATCATACGGTTGGTTTCATCTAGAGACACCTTAATAAAGTCTGGCGCGACAGGTTCTGACAAGGCCCCCTCATCCAAAGCTTCAAGATAGGATTTTACGCTAGTCAAAGGAGTTCGTAACTCATGACTAACATTAGAAACAAAGAGTCTCCGTTCCCGTTCTTCCTTCTCCTGCTCCGTCGTATCATGCAAAACAGCAACCAAACCTGAGATAAAGCCAGACTCACGACGGACCAAGGCAAAACGTACACGAAGGCTCAAATACTCACCATTGGCATCCTGAGAATCAATCATAAGCTCAGGAACTTGGGTAATCAAATCACGAAGTTCATACTCATCTTCAATCTTAAGCAATTCTAGAATACTTTTATTGAGAACCTCTTCTTTCTGAACACCTAGCTGTTTCTTAGCCATGTCATTAATCATAGTAATCTTGCCACGACGATTGGTCGCAAGGACTCCGTCTGTCATGTATGAGAGGATACTGTGCAATCGTTTACTCTCTTGTTCCAGATTTTCTTGGGTCAAACGGATTACTTCTGATAAATCATTGAGATTATTGGTAATATTAGTGATTTCAGAGCTTCCCTGCATATCCAATACCTGAGAATAATCTCCTGCAATCAGGTCTTTAACTTTTTGATTAATTTGCTTCAACCGAATATTATCTCGCCGATTTTCTAGCAAAAGTAAGGTAACAATCAAGATAAAACCCAATAAAATTAAAATGAAGATAAAATCACTAGTAAGAATATTTTTTCTAATAAATTCAATCATTATTTCTCATATAATAACCAACACCGCGACGTGTTAGGATATACTCTGGACGACTTGGTGTATCTTCAATCTTCTCACGCAAACGTCTGATAGTTACGTCAACTGTTCGAACATCTCCGAAATAATCGTAACCCCAGACCGTTTCAAGTAAGTGTTCTCGCGTAATTACTTGACCGATATGAGAAGCCAAGTGATACAAAAGCTCAAATTCACGATGAGTTAAATCTAGTTCTTCACCGTATTTTTTAGCTACATAAGCATCTGGTACAATCTCCAAGTCCCCAATTTGCAAGGGTTGGGTTTTCTTTTCATCTGATTCTTGATTATCTACAGAAACCAAGTCCGTGCGACGAAGAAGGGCTTTGACACGCGCCTGCAACTCACGATTTGAGAAGGGTTTGGTTACATAGTCATCTGCACCAAGCTCTAAACCGATAACCTTATCAAATTCGCTATCCTTAGCTGAAAGCATGATAATAGGCACACTACTAGTCTTGCGAATAGTCTTAGCAACTTCTAAGCCATCAATTTCGGGAAGCATCAAATCCAGAATAATAATATCTGGTTGCTCTGCTTCAAATTGCTCTAGCGCTTCACGACCGTTAAAAGCAGTTACAACCTCGTAACCTTCCTTGGTCATATTAAACTTGATAATATCCGAGATTGGTTTCTCATCATCTACAATTAATATTTTTTTCATTTGTTCACCTTTTTCTCTACTATTATACCAAAAAAATAACAAGAAGACACAATAGCTAATCTTTGCTACTGTCTAAGTTGGCTTTTGCATAAGCCTGCCAGATTTTTTGTTGGGGTTTGGCAAGTGGAACATTCTTGAATTCTTCTGGTGAAAGCCAGCGAACTTCTCTATCTGAAAAATCATGGAAGTCAGTCACCTGACCTGCTACAATTTGAACATGCCACTTGCGATGGCTAAAGATATGCTTGACAGTCTCAAAATAAACATCAAGCCAATCAACATCTAAGTCATAGTCCTGCTGAAAACTCTCCTCTGGACTGGGACCAAAGTTCACACTTTCTTCCGCAACCTGATGAAAGAGGTCAAACTGCTCCTCTTGCGAAAAGTTATCTACTTCTACCAGTGGGAAATGCCAAAAACCTGCCAATAGCTTTTCACTTTCATTTTTTTCAAGTAAAAATTGTCCCTGAGAATTTTTCACAACTAAGGCTTTAAGATAAATGGGAATTGGCTTTTTCTTTGGAGCCTTAATTGGATAACGGTCCATGCTTCCATTCTGATATGCCGCACTAAAGTCCTTAACTGGGCTTTCTTCTGGTCTGGGATTTACAGGAGCCTCAATATCAGATCCCAAGTCCATCAAGGCTTGATTAAAGTCACCTGGCCGTTCTGGGTCAATCAGGATTTCCATCATGGCTTGGAAAATCTTTCGATTGCTAGGAATCCCAATATCGTGATTAACTTCAAATAGACGCGCCAAGACCCGCATGACATTACCATCTACAGCCGGCTCAGGCAAATTAAAAGCAATACTGGAAATCGCTCCTGCAGTGTAAGGACCAATACCTTTCAAGCTGGAAATTCCTTCATAGGTGTTTGGAAATTGACCACCAAAGTCAGCCATAATCTGCTGGGCCGCAGCCTGCATATTACGAACTCGAGAATAGTAACCCAAACCTTCCCAAGCCTTCAACAAACATTCTTCAGGCGCATTCGCCAAATTTTCCACTGTTGGAAACCAGTCCAAGAATCGTTCGTAATAGGGAATAACCGTATCCACCCTAGTCTGCTGGAGCATAATTTCAGAAACCCAGATATGATAAGGATTTTTACTTCTACGCCAGGGTAAATCTCTTTTGTTTTCATCATACCAGGCAAGAAGTTTCTCACGGAAAGAAACAATCTTCTCATCCGGCCACATGACGATACCGTATTCTTTCAAATCTAACATATCTCTAGTATAACACAGAAGATTCTAACTGTCCTTTTCCTAGTATTAATACTCTTCGAAAATCAAATTCAAACCACGTCAACGTCGCCTTGCCGTACTCAAGTACAGCCTGCGGCTAGTTTCCTAGTTTGCTCTTTGATTTTCATTGAGTATAAAAAGCCTCTTCCCAAGGGAAAGAGGACTAAATCTTATTGATGAACTGCTTGAGCTGCTGTGATAAGGGTTAACTTGTAAACATCATCTGCATTACATCCACGAGAAAGGTCGTTAACTGGTTTGTTCAAACCTTGCAAAACAGGTCCTACAGCTGCAAAACCACCAAGACGTTCAGCCATCTTGTAACCGATATTTCCTGCCTCGATACCTGGGAAGATGAAGACATTTGCTTGACCAGCTACCGTACTTCCAGGAGCTTTCAGAGCTGCAGTTTCAGGAACAAAGGCTGCATCAAATTGCAACTCCCCATCGATTTCAAGGTCAGGACGCAAGTCGTGAGCAATTTTAGTTGCTTCAACAACCTTATCAACGCTTTCTCCAAATCCTGAACCTTTAGTAGAATAGCTTAGCATAGCAATTTTAGGTTCGATGCCAAACATCTTAGCTGTAATTGCTGAGTTGATGGCAATTTCAGCCAAAGCTTCTGCGTCTGGATTAATGTTGATGGCACAGTCACCAAATAGGTAACGTTCCGTACCACGAACCATGAGGAAGGCACCTGAAGTACGCGTTACATTTGGACGAGTTTTGATGATTTGAAGAGCTGGACGAACTGTTGAAGCTGTTGAGTGAATCGCTCCTGACACCATTCCATCAACCAAGCCCAAGTAAACCAACATAACACCAAAATAGTTGACATCTTCAACCAAAACCTTGCGTGCATCTTCTTCAGACATTTTGCCCTTGCGACGCTCCACCAGGGCAGCAACCATTTCTTCAAATTGAGGATAATGTTGAGGGTCAATGACTTCATAACCATCCATGATCCCTTCAATTTCAAGATAAATTTTAATTTTTTCAGGATTTCCAAGCAAAACAGGAATCACTTCTGTTTCTTTTACCAGGCGTTTAGTCGCTTGAAGAATACGAGGTTCTTCCCCTTCAGGGAGAACGATACGAGCATTTTTACCAACCAAGTTGGCTTTGAGACTTTCAAAAACTTCCATGAGTTTTCTCCTTTAAAATAATAATTATACTCTGAATCAGTTTTTATAGAGTATTAGTTGATAACTGGGTAATAAGGTTACTGAAATCATCCGGCAAGGGACTTTCTAACTGCAAGTCTTGCTCTAAAAATGGATGATAAAAGGATAGGAAATGGCAATGCAGGGCCTGACGTTGAATACCGTCATCCAGACTACCTCCGTACAAGTCATCGCCCAACAAAGGGAAACCAATATGAGAAAAATGGACTCGTATTTGGTGGGTTCGACCAGTGTGCAGGCAAATGTCTACCAAGTGAATATTCCCATAAGATGCTACAATCTTGTAAGAAGTATGAGCATACTTTCCACCTTTAGCTACACGTCTGGTAATAATGGAATCTTCATCACGCGCAATCGGAGCAATAATTTCCCCCTCTGACTCCAAGTGTCCATCACCTTTAACCAAAGCAAAGTAGCGTTTTTCAATGGACTTCTTCTGCAACTGCTTGTCTAATCGTGCGTGGGCATAGCCGTGCTTAGCAAAGAGCATCAAGCCAGAAGTATCTCTATCAAGTCTGGTCACAATGTGAACCTGCTGATTTTCGTAATTTTGCTTGACGTAGTAACCCTTGATAAAATTAGCGATGGTATTGGAGTGATTAACACTAGGAATAGAAGCCACTCCATAGGGTTTATTTAAGACCAGAAAATGGTCATCCTCATAGAGAATATCTAATGGTCTCTCGATAGCTTCGAGAGTTTCAAAACCTTCCTCAGCGGGAATATCAATGGTAACTCGGTCTCCAATATCCAATAGATACGTCGCATTTTGTGGTTGATCATTGACCAGAATAGCTCCGCCTCGAAACTTAATCTTAGCTAGCAGCCCCTTAGAAACCTCGTGCTTTTTTAAGAAGGTCTTAACCTTGACATGCTCATCTGCGATAAATTCAAACCTCATTCATCCACCTCGCCGATAAAAGCATCCTTAACACGATTCCAGAAACTGGTATGGCTCGGCGACGCGACGAAGTGAATCTTATAATGGTCAATTTGATACTCGATACGCTCAATATTACGGAAAGAATAAACGCTATTGTCAACCGAAATAGTATGGTAATCGTTTCTCGTTGGGATGAGTTCAATCTTATCCTTCTTAGGAACAATAATAGATGAACCCAGCGTTCGATAAACACGATTGTTAAGGCTGGCAATTTCCGTCAACTGAAGAGCTTCAATGGTAGGGTGTAAGACAGCTCCACCGAGCGACTTGTTATAGGCTGTACTACCAGTCGGGGTCGAAACTGTTAGCCCATCTCCACGAAAACGTTCAAAGGGAACACCATTGATTACAATATCCGCCACCATGGTTCGATCAGACCTGCGGATACTGGCTTCATTTAGTGCTCTAAAAATCTTCACTTCACCATTTTCAAGAAAGACCTTCACATTCAGAACAGGGTAAGAGACTCTTGCTCCGGTATCTAGCTGCAAATTAGTCACTAGCTTGTCCAACTCAAAATCACGGTAGTCCGTATAGAAGCCCAAATGTCCAGTGTGAACACCAATGAAGCGGACCTTGTCAAGCTGGTTTTCGTACTTATGAAAGGCCGACAAGAGCATGCCATCCCCACCAATGGAAATAACGATATCCGGATTGGTATCATTGAGTATAAACTGATTTCTCTTCAAACGATCTCGCAATTCATACAAAACCCTTTGACTCTGCGGTTTTCTATTGGCTATCAGGTCAATTCGTTTACCTGTATTCTTCATCTGTATCGTCACTGTTTCCTACACCGTCATTTAATTTTCTACTCAAAGGATCAAAAAGAGCCTGGGCTTCTTGGATATCATCACGAATTTTACCCATTTCTTCATCCAACTGATGGGCAATCTTGGCCGTGATTTCCAGCCGCTTCTTAATCTCCTCTGGGAAATCCCCTTGATACTTGTAGTTGAGAGAATGTTCTATCGTTGCCCAAAAATTCATGGCTAAGGTACGAATTTGAATTTCCGCCAAAATGGTCTTGGCTCCATTAATGGTATCAACCGTATATTCTACTACCACGTGATAGGAACGGTAGCCTGATGCTTTTCGATGAGTAATGTAATCTCGCTCCTGTATGATCCGCATATCCTGACGTTTGCGCAAAATCTCCACTACTTCCTTAACGTCATCTACAAACTGAACCATCACACGTAAACCAGCAATATCTTGCAAATCGTGCTCTAAGGTCGCATAAGTAATACCACGTCGAGCCATTTTTTCCTTGATACTTTCAATTGGCTTGACTCGACCAGTCACAAACTCAATCGGAGAATGCTTATTTTGCTTGCGATATTGCTTACGAATACCACGTAGTTTAATCTTTAACTCACCAACAGCTTGAATGTAAGGATCTAGAAATTCTTCCCATTCTAAGGTCATATATTCTCCCTTGTTCTCATATTATCCTTCAAAAATATCTTTGATTTTTTCTCCAGATTCATATACAATAAATACAATGCTATTATATCATATAATCCGCTTTCAACGATAAAGAAAAGGTAAGAAAAATGAAACATTTAGAAATTGAATTGAAAACACTCTTGAAAAAAGATGAATACAATCGTCTAAAAGACCAGTTCACAGACGTCACTCCTGTTTTTCAAAAAAATTACTACATCGACACGCCTAATTTTGAACTTCGAGAAAAGAAAGTTGCTATGCGCATTCGTACTTTTGAAGACTGGGCAGAATTGACACTCAAAGTCCCTCAAAATATCGGAAACATGGAATACAATCAAAAATTGCAACTAAAAGATGCTGAAAACTATCTGAGCAATAAAGAACTTCCTCAGGGACTGGTTCTTAATGAATTGGCGAAACATGGTATTAAAACAAGTGAATGGCAGATCCTTGGTTGTCTAACGACACTTCGCTATGAAATGCAAACAGCTATTGGTCTCATGGCGCTGGATGAAAGTCAGTACTTTGATATTACAGATTACGAATTAGAGCTTGAAGTTGAGAATCACGAGCAAGGGAAACAAGATTTCCAGCAATTTTTAGAGGAAAATCAGATTGCTTATCAAAAAGCTCCCTCAAAATTGGTCCGATTTGTCAAAAGCATGAAAAATAGCTGAAATAATCTCTATTTTTTGGTAAAATAGAAAAGATAAAATACAAAAATCCCTGCTCATATAGGCTAGGCAGATATGGCTAGGATTTAAAAAGTTTACAGAGGACGGTCTATAATGTCAGATAGAAAAAACATGAAACTTTTCGCACTCAACTCTAACCAAGAGATAGCACAGAAAATTGCTCAAGCTGTTGGTGTCCCACTTGGAAAACTATCATCACGTCAATTTTCAGACGGAGAAATCCAAGTGAATATAGAAGAAAGTGTCCGTGGTTATGATGTTTACATCATCCAATCAACAAGTTTCCCTGTTAACAACCACCTAATGGAATTGTTAATCATGGTAGATGCTTGTGTTCGCGCAAGTGCCCACAGTATCAACGTTGTCCTTCCATATTTTGGCTATGCACGTCAAGACCGCATTGCTTCACCACGTGAGCCACTTACAGCTAAACTAGTTGCTAATATGCTAGTTAAGGCTGGAGTTGACCGTGTTCTTACGCTTGATTTGCATGCTGTTCAGGTGCAAGGCTTCTTTGATATTCCTGTTGACAACCTCTATACAGTTCCTCTATTTGCAAAACATTACTGCGATAAGGGCATACTCGGTTCAGATGTTGTCGTGGTTAGCCCTAAAAATTCAGGTGTAAAACGTGCTCGTAGCTTGGCTGAGTATCTTGATGCTCCTATCGCCATTATCGACTACCCTCAAGACGATGCAACTCGCAACGAAGGTTATATTATCGGTGATGTTGAAGGTAAAAAAGCTATTTTAATTGACGATATTCTAAATACAGGACGTACCTTCTCTGAAGCTGCTAAAATCGTTGAACGTGAAGGGGCTACAGAAATTTATGCTGTTTCTAGCCACGGCCTCTTCGTCGAAGGAGCTGCTGAACTTCTTGACAATACTAATATTAAGGAAATTCTTGTGACTGATTCAGTAGCAACAAAAGAAAAAACTCCTAAAAACGTATGCTACATCACTGCTAGTGAGTTAATTGGTGATGCTATCGTCCGTATCCACGAAAGAAAACCAGTCAGCCCACTCTTTGCCTACAACAAAAAGAAATAAGGTGATTCTTTGATTTATTTGGACAATGCTGCAACGACTCCCATGTCAGCAGTTGCTATTTCAGCGATGACCAAGGTTATGCAAGAAACCCACGGAAACCCTTCTAGTATTCATGGTCATGGTCGTCAAGCTGGTAAACTCTTGAGAGAAGCCCGTCAAGAACTAGCTCAGTTACTGGGGACAAAACCTCAACATATCTTTTTCACTTCTGGTGGGACTGAAGGCAACAATACTGCCATCATTGGTTACTGCCTTCGTCACCAAGAGCAAGGAAAACATATCATCACGACTGCCATTGAGCACCATGCCGTCCTTGAAACCATTGATTACTTGGTTCAACACTTTGGTTTTGAAGCAACCATTATCCAACCAGAAAATCAAGAAATCACAGCCCAACAAATTCAAAAGGCCTTACGTGATGATACGATTTTGGTTTCTACCATGTTTGCTAATAATGAGACAGGAAACCTACTTCCCATTGCTGAAATTGGCCAAATACTCAAGCAACACCCTTCTGCCTATCATGTTGATGCAGTTCAAGCTATTGGTAAAATACCAATTCACCCCGAAGAATTGGGCATTGATTTTCTCACTGCTTCTGCCCACAAGTTCCATGGTCCTAAGGGAATCGGTTTTCTCTACGCATCTAGCATGGACTTTGATTCCTATCTCCATGGTGGAGACCAAGAACAGAAAAAACGTGCAGGGACTGAAAATCTGGCTGCCATCATAGGCATGGTTGCAGCCCTAAAAGAAGACCTAAAACAGCAAGAAGAACATTTTCAACATGTACAAAATTTAGAAACTGCCTTTCTTGCAGAGCTAGAGGGCATTCAATATTACTTGAATAGAGGAGAACATCATCTCCCTTATGTTCTCAATATTGGATTTCCTGGTCAGAAAAATGACCTCTTACTCCTTCGTCTAGATTTAGCTGGAATTTCAATCTCTACTGGCTCAGCCTGCACTGCAGGTATTGTCCAATCCAGCCATGTTCTTGAAGCCATGTACGGGGCAAATTCAGAACGCTTGAAGGAATCCGTTCGTATCAGTTTGTCGCCACAAAATACTGTTGAAGACCTACATACCCTCGCAAAAACCTTAAAAGAAATTATCGGAGGTTAGCCATATGGCATTTGAAAAAACCATTCAGTTAAAAAATTGTCGTTACGACTACACTCTTAGCCCTTCTGTTAAGAAATTCACCCTTAAGGACAACACCTTTTTTGAGACTAAGGTTGGTAACTATGAATTGACTCGCCTTTTGGAAAAAGTTCCGAACAGCGGTGAGGGATTCCAACTCAAAATCATCATTAACAAGGAACTTACAGGTGCTAAAATCAATATCACTGACAAGTTTGGGCTACGCCTAGTTGATATTTTCAAATCAGAAGACCACCACATTCATCAGGAAAAATTCTACTTCCTCATGGATAGCTTGGTAGAACGTGGTGTCTTTACAAAATCGGAAAGATAGGTCCCATATGTTTGAACTGACCTATAAGGACAACTATCATGTAGAGCGTACACTCAAGTATGAGGATTATGAAGCTCTCATGCTGGCTCTGTCAGGATGTGTGACCCTACCAGATACACTTTATGTGACTTCTCTGACTTTTAATGGCCAGAAAGTTTATCACGGTCTGGTCGGAGACCTCTACCGATTTCTATCACATGCAGATTTTTTACATCAAAACTAAGATTTTTCTTAGTTTTTTCTTATTTTTGTTGATTTTTTCACAATGTTTCTATAAAATAGAAGAATAGAAAGGTTGTGATTTTGTGAAAGATAAACAGTCTGCTATTCCAAAAGCAACAGCGAAAAGACTCTCTCTCTACTATCGAATTTTTAAGAGATTTCATGCAGAAAAGATTGAACGTGCCAACTCTAAGCAAATTGCAGAAGCCATCGGTATTGACTCAGCGACCGTACGTCGTGATTTTTCCTATTTTGGTGAACTTGGTCGCCGTGGTTTTGGCTATGATGTAAAAAAACTGATGACGTTTTTTGCCGACTTGCTCAATGATAACTCTATTACCAATGTCATGCTAGTAGGTATTGGAAATATGGGCCATGCCCTTCTCCACTACCGCTTCCATGAGCGTAACAAGATGAAGATTATCATGGCCTTTGACCTAGATGATCATCCTGAAGTTGGTACCCAAACTCCCGACGGGATTCCTATTTACGGAATTTCTCAAATCAAGGATAAAATTCAGGATGCTGATGTGAAGACTGCTATCCTGACTGTTCCTAGCGTTAAATCCCAAGAGGTTGCCAATCTCTTGGTGGATGCTGGCGTGAAAGGGATTCTCAGTTTTTCACCAGTCCATCTGCATTTGCCAAAAGACGTGGTCGTTCAATATGTCGATCTGACAAGTGAACTCCAAACCCTCCTCTATTTCATGCGAAAAGAGGATTAGAAAGCGAAAATCATTTTATGAAAAAACCAGTTATTGGGATTACAGGAAACGAAAAAACTCATCCAGATGATGACATCATGATGAGCTACGCAGCAAAAGGCTTTGTGGAAGGCGTTAAAGACGCTGGAGGGATTCCCATCATCCTACCGATTGGTGATCAAGAAATGGCTAGCCACTATATCAGTATGATTGACAAGCTCATCTTGACAGGTGGGCAAAATGTTGATCCAAAATTCTATGGTGAAGCAAAAACCATTGATAGCGACGACTACCACCTTCAAAGAGACATATTCGAACTAGCCCTCATCAAGGAAGCTATCAAACAGAAAAAGCCAGTTTTTTCTGTCTGCCGTGGGACTCAACTCTTTAATGTTGCCATGGGTGGAACGCTGTATCAAGATATCGAAGACCACTGGCAGGATTGTTCTGCCGAGTACACAACACAACGTTTGGTAACAGAACCAGATACTGTTCTTCGAGAAATCTATGGAGAAATCTCCCATATCAACTCCTTCCACCACCAGAGTATCAAGGATTTAGCACCAAATTTAAAAGTTGCGGCTCATGATCCTAAGGATGGTATCATTGAAGCTGTCATGAGTACAGATGATGTCGCCTTTCTCGGTGTCCAGTGGCATCCAGAATTTCTATTTGAAAATCGTCCCAAAGATAAAAACCTCTTTGACTATGTCGTTAATGAACTTTAGATTAAATCTGTCTTTTCACGGTAACTAAAATAACTGGAGTGAGAGACAATCAAATGGTCCAAGAGGACAATTCCTATCAGGTCGCAAGCTTCTTTTACAAGTTTAGTCACATGATCATCATTTCGGCTTGGGGCTACCGCTCCTGAAGGATGATTGTGAACCAAGATGAGTGAAGTCGCCATATGCTTGATAGCATAGTGAAGAATCTCACGTGGTTCAGCAATACTACGAGTAGCTGAGCCGATAAAAATGGTCTGTTGATGGATGATTTGATTTTGAGTATTGAGATAGAGCGCCACCAGGTGCTCTTGTTTTTTATGTCCCAACTCCTGTTGCATCTTCTTGGCAAGCTTTTGGCTACTGAGAATACTTTCCATCTCAAGAGTCTCATGTTTGTGAATACGATGCCCCAGTTCAATCATGGCTTGCAACTCTATTGCCTTAACTCGCCCGATACCAGACAGACTCTGCAATTCCTGCAGGGTCATTTTTTTCAAATCCGTTAGGCTTGAAAGATTGCTCAAGACTTTCTGGGCTATTTCAAAAACGCTAGCTTGACGTGTTCCTGTCCTGAGTAAAATAGCTAGCAACTCTTGGTTACTGAGCGCTTCCACTCCTTCTTGGGCCAATCTCTCTCTTGGCAATAATGAATCTTCTTGGAATGAAATACTATACATAAAAATCCTCCTCACTTTATTATTCGTGAGAAGGATGGAAAATTAGATTTTTTTCTCAATTGGGGCTACACTAGCCAAAAGTTTTTTCAAACCTACTTCTGGGAAATTGATTTTTAATTCCTGAGTAGCTCCATTACCTGAAACTTCCAGAACAGTTCCCTCTCCCCACTTCTTGTGGAGGGCAATGTCACCAATGGACCAATTTGTCTCGCTAGAAGCTGATTTTGTGCCAGCTGTAAATTGACCAAATGGGAGACCGCTTGACTGGATAGATTTTGGAGCAGCACTGCGTTTACGGTCTTGAAGAGCTTGAGCCAAACTCATACCTTGACCAAAGGTAAGGCCACCACTGCTATATGATGCTTTAAAGCTTGAATTTGCTGGACGAGCCAATCCTTGATACTCAAGCAAGTCTGAACTGATTTCATTAATAAAACGAGTCGGACGGTTGTAGTTGGTACGACCGAAAAGCAAGCGCGAGTTGGCATTGGCCAGATAGAGAATTTTCTCTGCACGGGTAATTCCTACATAGGCCAGACGGCGTTCTTCTTCTAGTTCATCTTGATCTTCAGCCGCACGGCTAAGCGGGAAGACATTTTCTTCCATCCCAATCAAAAAGACAACTGGAAACTCGAGACCTTTGGCAGCATGCAGGGTCATCAGGGTCACTTCTGATGTCTCCTGACTACCTGAATCTGTGTCCGCAATCAAGGCCAAGTCATTTAAGAAACGACTCAGCTTGTCCAGACCAGTTTCCTCTTCTGGCCCATCAGAGGTGTCATCAAAGTTTTTCGTTACAGAAAGGAACTCCTCGATATTTTCAACCCTAGCCTTGCTTTCTAAGGTCGCTTGAGCATTTAGAATATCGACGTAACCTGTTTTTTCTAAAACAGCCTCAACCAACTCTGTAATAGTTAATTGATCTAGCTGCTCTCGTAAATCTAGAATCATATTGGCAAAATCCCAGATAGACTGGGCTGCTTTACCCTTGATTCCAGATAACATGATATTAGCTGAAGCATCTAGCATGGACATATCTTGCATATTCGCAAAGTCACGGATTTTCTCAACTGTACCTGGTCCAATTCCACGTTTAGGCTCGTTGATAATACGCTCAAAACTGATATTGTCACTCAAATTGGCAATAAGATTGAGGTAAGCGATAATATCTCGGATTTCCTTACGGCTGTAGAACTTGGTTCCCCCAACCATGGTATAAGGGATATTTGACTTGAGCAGGGCTTCTTCAATAGTACGGGACTGCGCATTAGTCCGATAGAGAACTGCAAAATCCTTGTGAAGGAAGTTTTGACTGCGACTAAGTTCATCGATAGTTCTGGCTACAAATACAGCCTCATCTAGCTCATCATTGGCACGATAGTAAACGATTTGTTCTCCATCAGCGTTTTGAGTCCAGAGATTCTTAGGACGGCGATTTTTATTGTTTTTAATGACCTCGTTGGCCGCTTGGAGAATTTTTTTAGTGGAACGGTAATTCTCCTCCAACAAAACAACCTTGGCTTGGGGATAATCTTTCTCAAAATCCAAAATATTCTGCATATCAGCACCACGCCAACCGTAGATAGACTGGTCCGCATCCCCAACCACACAGATATTTTTAAAACGGGAAGCCAAGAGTTTGACCAATTGGTACTGAGCATGGTTGGTATCTTGGTACTCATCAACATGGATGTACTGAAATTTCTGCTGGTAGTAGGTCAAGACATCAGGATTTTGATCAAAGAGACGCAAGGTCAGCATAATCAAATCATCAAAGTCAACCGACTCCGACTGACGCAGTTCTTTCTGATAGGCTGTATAACACTGGGCCACAATTTGCGTGTACATATCTCCAGCTTGAGCAGCATAAGCCACATCATCAATCAAATCATTCTTAGCATTGGAAATGGTCCCCAAAATAGTTCGTTCATTCCATTTTTTAGGATCCAAGTTCAACTGTTTGAGAATACGTTTCATGAGCGTTCGCTGTTCACCAGGATCTACAATAGTGAAATTGCGGTTGTAGCCAATATGGTCCGCATCGCGACGCAAAATACGAACACACATGGAGTGGAAGGTCGCAATCAGACAGTCCTGAGTGGCTGGATTGAGGCTATAAGCACGCTCTTTCATCTCTCGCGCAGCCTTGTTAGTAAAGGTAATGGCCAAGATATTCCACGGATTGACTAACTTTTCATCAATCAGATAAGCAATACGGTGGGTCAAAACACGAGTCTTTCCAGAACCAGCCCCTGCCATAATCAACAAGGGCCCTTCTGTCGTTTGCACCGCCTCAGCCTGACGGTCATTCATTCCATTTAATAATGCGTTCATCTTCTCTTCCTTACTCTTGAAGTCAATATTTCTATTATATCAGAATTCAGGGAAAATATCTTTACCTAGACTGGTTACGTCTAGAAGGCAACTTCTTATAACTAGATAAAAAATGAGCTTGGATATTATTTCCAAACTCATTTTTTACTCAATGAAAATCGAAGTGCAAACTAGGAAGCTAGCCGCAGGCTGTACTTGAGTACGGCAAGGTGAAGCTGACGTGGTTTGAATTTGATTTTCGAAGAGTATAAAGTCAATTTCAATATACTAGAACAAGCCTAGGACAGTTCCGTCACTTTCAACATCCATATTGAGAGCTGCTGGTCGTTTTGGAAGTCCAGGCATGGTCATCACATCGCCAGTTAGGGCTACGATGAAGCCTGCACCTAATTTTGGTACCAATTCACGAATGGTAATTTCAAAGTTTTCAGGTGCTCCAAGTGCATTTGGATTGTCTGAGAAGCTATACTGGGTCTTAGCCATACAAATTGGCAATTTGTCCCAACCGTTTTGAACGATTTGAGCAATTTGTGTTTGAGCTTTCTTCTCAAAGTTTACTTTGCTACCACGGTAGATTTCAGTAACAATCTTTTCAATCTTTTCTTGGACAGAAAGGTCATTGTCATACAAACGTTTATAGTTAGATGGGTTTTCAGCGATAGTCTTAACAACTGTTTCGGCAAGTGCTACTCCACCTTCTGCACCATCAGCCCAGACACTAGCCAATTCAACTGGTACATCGATTGAGGCACAAAGTTCTTTTAAGGCTGCAATTTCAGCTTCTGTATCAGAAACAAATTCATTGATTGCTACAACTGCAGGTACTCCAAATTTACGGATATTTTCAACGTGGCGTTTCAAGTTGGCAAAACCTGCACGCACTGCTTCTACGTTTTCCTCTGTCAAAGCGTCTTTAGCCACGCCACCATTCATCTTAAGGGCACGAAGGGTTGCTACAATAACTACTGCATCTGGAGAAGTTGGCAAGTTTGGTGTCTTAATATCAAGGAATTTCTCGGCACCAAGGTCTGCACCAAAACCAGCTTCAGTAACTGTGTAATCAGCCAAGTGAAGGGCTGTGCTTGTTGCCAAGACAGAGTTACATCCATGAGCAATATTGGCAAATGGACCACCATGTACGAAGGCAGGTGTACCGTAAATTGTCTGCACCAAGTTTGGCTTAATAGCATCCTTCAAAATCAAAGCCAAGGCACCTTCAACCTGCAAATCACCTACAGAAACAGGTGTACGGTCGTAACGATAACCGATAACGATATTAGCCAAACGGCGTTTCAAGTCCTCGATATCCGTAGCCAAGCAAAGAATGGCCATTATCTCTGAAGCAACGGTAATATCAAAGCCATCCTCACGTGGAATTCCGTTTAGAGGACCACCAAGCCCAACTGTAACATGACGAAGTGCACGGTCGTTCAAGTCCACAACACGTTTCCAAAGGATACGACGTTGGTCAATTCCTAGCTCATTGCCTTGGTGCAAATGGTTGTCAATCAAGGCAGAAAGAGCATTGTTGGCAGTCGTAATGGCATGCATGTCCCCCGTAAAGTGGAGGTTGATGTCTTCCATTGGCAGCACTTGGGCGTAACCACCACCAGCAGCACCACCCTTAATCCCCATTACTGGACCAAGAGATGGTTCGCGGATAGCAATCATGGTTTTCTTGCCAATCTTGTTCAAGGCATCCGCAAGACCAATGGTAATGGTTGATTTTCCTTCACCTGCAGGTGTTGGGTTGATGGCAGTAACCAAGATCAATTTCCCAACTGGATTGCTCTCAACTGAACGAATTTTATCAAAGCTGAGTTTAGCCTTGTACTTTCCATACAACTCCAAATCGTCGTAAGAAATACCAAGTTTCTCTACAACATCAACAATTGGCTTCAACTCAATACTCTGTGCGATTTCAATATCTGTTTTCATTCAAAACTCCTCTAACCTCTTATATGATAACTCATTATAACACAAAACAAGATTTTTAACATCCTAAAACTCTCTAAACGTTCGTAAATATCCCTGTTTTTAAGGTTTTTAGAGCCCTTTCTTAATTTTTATATGGCTATATAGTTTGAAACTATAGAATAATGAAAAAATAATTTAGTCAAGAAAATAGCTGTCAATTTCAGATAAATTATGTAAAATTCTTGTGTTTTCAATTTCTAATTTTTCTGCCAACTCAATAGAATATTCAAAACTAAGTTTAGTGTTTAACGATAAATCAAACGAGTAATCTTGTAATTCACCCAGTTTTTTATATTTTTCTATGATTTCATTATAAATAGCAAGATAATGCTTATCTAATATTTTTATATAATTATTCAGATTTTCCTGGTAGTCTTGAATGATTTTTTGTTCGCTATCATTTAATATTCCCTTCCCTATTTCCCAAATGATTGAGCTGGCTATTGAACCTACTACAGAACCTAGAACTGGTATAGGAATCATTGCTTGACCAATACAAGCACCAATTGTAGCAAAGGAAGCATCTATTACATTTAATGTCAACAGATTCATAAGTTCATCTTGAGTTATTTCGGAAGATCTGAATCTCAAAACAACATCTATCATCCCATAAGTAGCCATTACTAAAGCACTGGCATTTGGAGCGCTAATACCCAAAATATTTGTTAATCCGTAAATGGAATAACCAGATATTGCCCCCTTTACAACTCCTTCAGCTGTGTCCAATCCACAATCTAACCAATCTGATTGTTCGAATTCAAAGATACTTTTTCCTTCTTTGTATTTTCCATACACAGTCGACATTAATGCTAAACCACCTTGTAAAAAAGCTGCGTTTCTTGCAACCTTGTTAGCTTCTTTTAAATTTGGTAATGCATGTTTTTGGGCCACTAATCTTTTTTTATTTAATTCTTGTTGTTTTAGTCTGACTGTTTTACGAATATTCTTCTCTTCGGAATCTAAAAGAGAATGAATTGAATTTTTTTGAGCGTCTTTATAATCTAGAGCAGAGGATTTCATCCAAGATTTGTACGAAGTAAGTCCCTTGCTTTCAGTGATATCATTAATCATTTGGCGTATATCCGTAATTTGTTTAATGGATAATCTCTTGCCATTCAATTCAACTTCTTTTGCTCCCGCCATTATTTTTTCAAATACTTGAACGTGATCTTTTGGAAACATCATTTTCATTTTTGAACTGTAATGAAACGATTGAGCTAGTTCGTCACGTAAATTACCATAAAACTTCATTTGAATGGTATTTCTACCAATTAATAAATCGGCTGGTCCATTGTCATTCAATACTTTGACAATAGGATTTAACCCTTCCATGGCTCTCCTCGCATTTACAATCCCTGCTTCTGCAAATTCAGCGATGAAGCCGTGACCACCATAATCTCCTCCACGCTTCTTTAGAATAACGTCTTCAATATTGTCTCTCATTTTGTTTAAAATTTTTGAGGCTTTGTCCTTGTTTAAGATGACTTTGCGTGCTTCATCCTCTATGATTTTCATAGCAATTTGTAAGTCTTGAATCCTTAAATGATTTAAACAATTGACATATGCACCAATACCTTGATTAAAAGCCTGATTAAAAATCTGATTACTCATTTATTCTAATTTCCTTATTTACCATAGCAGTCAATGATAGAGTTGAATTCACTAAAGCACCTGCTTGATATTTTTCATCTTCAGTAAATAAGCTATAGTCCATTCCAGTTAAAGATAAATTGGCTAAATAAATTCCTTCTGTTTGTTTTTCTGTTAGTTCTATTAATTCCGTAACTTCTAATACTTTTTCTTTAAGTTGTCGAGCCAACAATTCTACCTTTTTCTGTTCCTCTATAGCCTCTTTTGCAACTTCTTCATTTTTCCTATTAGCTACAACACCAGCGCCTACAGAAGCGGTCAACATAACTCCTGCAATTCCCCAACCAACGGGACCAGCCAATGCTAAAAATGCCTTTCCCGCTGCCACTCCACCTCCACCAGCTGCTACACTTCCACCACCTAACCAAGCTATTGCTGCACTTTCTGCAGCTGCACCTGAAAGAGTAGAAATAGCAGTTCCTGTTGATGCGACACCAAAAGTAGTTGCGACTCCCATAGCCGCAGTAGGACCTAAAGTTGCAACTGTGACTCCTAAAGCACTTAAAGAAGCTGTAGCTGCAGTACTACCACTTGCTAATTCAGCTTCCTTAATTGACTGTGAAATAGCAATTTGCTTATCTTCAAAATTCTGAATTTCAACATCAATTTCTTCTAATTTTGTTTCAAACTCTTTTGGCTTATTTGCTAGCTTACTAATTCTTTCTTCAATAATTTTTACAACTTTGACCGCTTTTTCCCTAACCTGATAGAGTTCTGTTGATTTATTAGCCAAATTATCAGCTTCATCGTTATACAATCTTATAGATTCTTTATATCCCTCGACAGCTTCTTGTCTAAGTTTAGAATTAAAGAGGTCAACAGCATCAATTTGTTCTTTCGTATTATTCGCTATTTTACCTGCTTCATTAAAAGTTTCCGATGAAGCTTTAGTTACATGTTCTACCACATCACTAGCTACCCCAATAGCTTTTTCAGAAACATCTGTGATAACATCGCCAACCTGACTTGAAACATCTTCTATAACTTTTACAGACTCTGTAATAGCTTCTCCAGTATATTTACCTGCTTCATTTAATACTTTACTGGTAGCGGATCCAGCATCATTCAATACCTTACTAGCTTCTTTTGCAAAATTGTCAGCAAATTTAAAAAAATTCATTCAGCATTCTCCTTTATTGTATATATTTCTATTATCCTATAAACAGGAGAGATTGTCAAAATCGACCATATATTAATTTACTTAATTTTTATCACTTTCATTTTACTTACCGTTTATTTTTGTGTACAATAGTGCTATGAAAATTTTAGTTACATCGGGCGGTACCAGTGAAGCTATCGATAGCGTCCGTTCTATCACTAACCATTCTACAGGACGCTTGGGGAAAATCATCACAGAAACCTTGCTTGCTGCAGGGCATGAAGTTTGTTTGATAACAACAAAACGAGCTCTGAAGCCAGAAGCCCATCCCAACCTAAGCATTCGAGAAATTAACAATACCAAGGACCTTCTCCTTGAAATGCAAGAACGTGTCAAGGACTATCAGGTCTTGATTCACTCAATGGCTGTGTCCGATTACACTCCTGTTTATATGACAGGGTTTGAGGAAGTTCAATCTAGCTCCAATCTAGAAGAATTTTTAAGCAAGCAGAATCATCAAGCTAAGATTTCTTCAACTGACGAGGTTCAGGTTTTGTTCCTAAAAAAGACACCCAAAATCATCTCTCTAGTCAAGGAGTGGAATCCTGCTATTCATCTGATTGGTTTCAAACTGCTGGTTGATGTCTCTGAGGATTATCTCATCGAGATTGCCAGAAAAAGTCTTATCAAGAACCAAGCAGACTTGATTATCGCAAATGACCTGACTCAAATCTCAGCAAACCAGCATCGTGCAATCTTTGTTGAGAAAGATTATCTTCAAACGGTTAACACTAAAGAAGAAATTGCAAAACTCCTCCTTGAAAAAATTCAAGCCTATCATTCTTAGAAAGGAAAGCTATGGCAAACATTCTCTTGGCTGTAACGGGCTCAATTGCCTCTTACAAGTCGGCAGATTTAGTCAGTTCTCTAAAAAAACAAGGCCATCAAGTTACTGTTTTAATGACCCAGGCTGCTACAGAGTTTATTCAACCTTTGACACTACAGGTACTCTCTCAGAATCCTGTCCACTTAGATGTCATGAAGGAACCCTATCCTGATCAAGTCAATCATATCGAACTTGGAAAAAAAGAAGATTTATTTATCGTGGCCCCTGCAACTGCTAACACTATTGCAAAACTAGCCCACGGCTTTGCGGACAATATGGTGACCAGTACGGCTCTAGCCTTGCCAAGTCATATTCCCAAACTCATCGCACCAGCAATGAATACAAAAATGTATGACCATCCAGCAACTCAGGCTAATCTGAAAACATTAGAAAGCTACGGCTATCATCTGATTGCTCCTAAGGAATCCCTATTAGCTTGTGGAGACCACGGACGAGGAGCTTTAGCTGATCTCACAATTATTTTAGAAAGAATAAAGGAAACTCTCGATGAAAAAACGCTCTAATATTGCACCCATTGCTATCTTTTTTGCAACCATGCTCGTGATACACTTTCTGAGCTCACTTATCTTTAACCTTTTTCCATTTCCAATCAAACCGACCATCGTTCATATTCCTGTCATTATTGCCAGCATTATTTACGGTCCACGCGTTGGGGTTACACTTGGATTTTTGATGGGGCTACTTAGCTTAACTGTTAACACGATTACAATTCTACCGACAAGCTACCTCTTCTCACCATTCGTCCCAAACGGAAACATCTATTCAGCTATCATTGCTATCGTTCCACGTATTTTGATTGGTTTAACTCCGTATCTAGTCTATAAACTGATGAAAAATAAAACTGGTCTGATTCTAGCTGGTGCCCTTGGTTCACTTACCAACACAGTCTTTGTACTTGGTGGAATTTTCTACCTTTTTGGAAATGTTTTTGATGGTAATATCCAAAAACTCCTAGCAACTGTTATCTCAACAAATTCGATTGCCGAATTAGTCATTTCCGCAGTTCTAACCTTAGCCATTGTTCCAAGACTACAAACTTTGAAGAAATAAAAACAATCTCCACTTTCAAACCTGAAGGTGGAGATTTTGTTTGAAGTAGTTCCTTTTTAGTTAAATCTTTACCAATATTTATACTCAACGAAAATCAAAGAGTAAACTAGTAAGCTAGCTGCAGGTTCCTCAAAACACGGTTTTGAGGTTGCAAATGGAAGCTGACATTGTTTGAAGAGATTTTCGAAGATTATTAACTTAAAAACGACCTATAAACCCAAGTAAATCCTTGCTTTATTGTCTTGTTTATAGTACTATACTAGTGTATATACAGTTAAAAAGGAGATTCTTATGAATACACGGAAAAAGACACAATTTATGACAATGACTGCCCTCTTAACGGCTATTGCGATTTTGATTCCAATTGTTATGCCCTTTAAGATTGTCATTCCACCTGCTTCTTACACTTTGGGGAGCCACATCGCTATTTTTATCGCTATGTTCTTGTCGCCCTTGATGGCAATTTTTGTCATCATAGCCTCTAGTTTTGGATTTTTGATGGCTGGCTATCCTATGGTTATCGTATTTCGAGCTTTTTCCCATATCTTTTTTGGGACTCTAGGAGCTCTTTACCTACAAAAATTCCCCGAAACCCTTGATAAACCAAAATCTTCCTGGATTTTTAACTTTGTTTTAGCGCTTATCCATGCCCTTGCTGAAGTATTGGCCTGTGTCGTTTTTTACGCAACTTCTGGTACCAATGTAGAAAATATGTTTTATGTTCTATTTGTACTAGTTGGATTTGGCACAATTATCCATAGTATGGTAGACTATACATTAGCACTAGCTGTCTATAAAGTGCTTCGCAAACGCCGTTAAAAGGAAGAACTATGACAAAAGATCGCAAACAAGCCCTGCTCCAACTCTTGAAAGAAACTCCTAAAGCCCTCAATGGCCAAAGTTTAGCTGAACATTTTCATGTTACACGCCAGGTCATTGTACAGGACATTGCAATTTTGAGAGCCGATGGTGCTCCTATCCTATCCACCAATCGTGGCTACATCTATAAGCAAATTGAAACCAATCCTTATGTTCACAAACTTTTCAAAGTGAAACATGAAGTTGAAGAAATCGGTCAAGAACTCCTTGCTATCGTTGATAATGGTGGACGTGTTCAAAATACCTTGATTGACCATCCCGTTTATGGAGAAATCGAAACCTTGCTTAAACTGTCTTGTCGCAGAGATGTGCAACATTTTCTAGAACAAGTCGAGCATTCTGATTTTAGACCTCTGTCTGAATTGACAGATGGCATCCATTACCACCTAGTCGAAGCTGAAACACAACAAGACCTCCACTATATCGAGGAGGCCTTGGATCAGCTAGGTTATTTAGTAAAAGACTAGAAGATTTTCTTCTCCCAATCGTCTTCTGTACAGCGAGGGTAGAAAAATTCAGATTTGTCCGGAGCTTCCATCATCTCCATCAATGGTAACATATCATAGGCCAGATCCAAGCTTGGAATCTGGTCTTTTTGAATCCAATAGTTCAAATAGTAACAATGATATTTAAAAACCACATTGAATGAAAATTAACAACTACTTGCTTACTAAAAATATATCACCAGTTATGTTGATCAACATTATCCTTAGTCACAAGATAAATTGGAGAAACTGTTTCTTTTTCCAGTTTTTTCCCTTGATAATGATCTATTGCTGATTGAATAGCAATTTCACCCATCTTAGCTGGTTGCTGAGCAATAGTGGCAGTAATATCACCTTTTGCAATAGCATCATGTGCATCTGGTTGACCATCAATACCAACAATTAATACATTGCTAAGACCAGCTGCTTTTACTGCTTGTGCAGCTCCTAACGCCATCTCATCATTCTGTGCAAAGATTGCTTGTACTTCTTTGTTTCCTTGAATCATATTTTGCGCTGTATTCAAAGCTTTTGCGCGATCAAAATTAGCGGATTGACTAGAAAGAACATCTAAATTTGTCTTTGAAATTTGTTCAAATCCTTTACCTCTATCTACAGTTGCAGAAGCGCCAGGGACTCCTGATAATTCAAAAGTTTTTGCTTTTTCTCCCAATTGCTTGGTAATAAATTCTGCAGCCATTTTACCTGCTTCTACGTTATCAGAAGCAACAGTTGTCAAGACTTCACCACCATTACTACCGCGGTCAATTAAGATTACCGGAATGTTTGCATTATTAGCAGCTTTAATAGATGTAACAATTGCATCAGAATCAACTGGATTAATTAGTAAAGCATCTACATTTTGACTAATAAAATTTTGAATATCATCTGCTTGTCTAGCAGCATCATCTTGTGCATCTGCTATCTTCAAAGTTACTTCTTTTTCCCCTGCAGCTTTTTCAAGGCCATCTTTCATAGCCACAAAATAAGGATTGTTAGTAGTAGAAATAGAAACTCCTAATTTTAATTCTTTTGCCGACTTTTGAGTCGTAGATTTATTATCATTTGATGAATTTCCTAAACCAGTTTTTCCACAAGCTACTAAAGCAAAAATAAATGTTACAAACAAAGCAAAAATGCTAATTTTTTTAATATTTTTCATGTTATTACTCCTCGTAATATATATCTATAGGGATAGTTTCAATCCCGATTATTGTACGTCATCTAATAAATTGTTACTATTTCCAAAAAAATTGAAAATTATTCTACTGTTTTACAACTTTAAAACGATCAATCAGAACAGCAATTAAGATTACAACTCCTTTTACTACTTGTTGCCAAAATGCTGAAACACCAATAATATTAAGTCCATTATTCAAAACTCCAATAATTAAAGCACCTATTAGAGTCCCAAGTATACGACCTTTACCTCCAGATAAAGAGGTTCCTCCAAGAACAACAGCTGCAATAGCATCCATTTCATAACTAGCACCTGCTGTTGGTTGAGCAGAACTTAAGCGTGATGTTATAATTAATCCAGAAATTGAAGCCATAATACCTGATATTGAATAAATGATAATTTTCACTTTATTTAATTTCACACCTGATATATATGCTGCTTTTTCATTCCCCCCTATAGCATATACAGATTTACCAAATGCTGTTTTATGAAGTAAAACATATAAAACAATAAATACAATAAACATAATAATTACAGGAAATGGAATTCCTACTATGTAACCTTGCCCCAAAAATTGAAATAAGAATGTATCACTTAATCCTTTTGTAATAGGATTCCCATTTGTATAAACAAGTGTTGCTCCCCTAAAAATAGTCATAGTCGCTAAAGTGACGATAAATGGAGCTAATTTCCCGTAGGAAATCAATAACCCATTCATCATACCTAGAATGCAACCCAAAATTAAAGAGATGAGAATTGCTAACGTAACAGGCATTCCAGATCCTAATAAACCTGCTGTTAGCGCGCTGGATAAGGCTAAAATTGATCCTACTGATAAATCGATTCCACCTGTTAGAATAACAAAAGTCATTCCAAAAGCAATCAGTGCATTTGATGTTACTTGCAATAGTAAATTTAACAGATTATTTGCTGTTAAAAAATTTGAATTGATAATAGTGATGACAGCCATTAAAATTATCAATGCTATTACCGTTGTCAATTCTGACATGTACTTCATAGTATTTTTCACACTATTGTCCTCCTGTAGCTAGTTGCATAACTTTTTCTTGTGTAGCTTCTCGACGTGTTAATTCCCCACTAATTCTACCTTCATGCATGACCATAATGCGATCACTGACTCCAATCACTTCTGGTAAATCTGAAGAGACCATAATAATCGGTACACCTCGTTCAGCTAATTCATTCATTAATTGGTAAATTTCACGCTTAGCTCCAACATCTACCCCACGAGTTGGCTCATCTAAAATCAGTACTTTTGGTGCAATACCTATCCATTTTGCTAAAACTACTTTCTGTTGATTACCACCAGAAAGTGTCCCAACTTCCTTATCTGGATAACCTGATTTAATTTGTAACCTATCAATTAAGCGTTGTACAAATATACCACTTGTTTTATTATCGAAAATGCCATTTTTAACAAAATCACGAGTACTAGGTAAAGTCATATTATCTTTAATAGAAAAATCTAAAATCAATCCCTCATCTTTACGATCTTCTGTTAAGAAACCAATTCCATGCTTAATTGCTTCAAAAGGATTTTTAATTATCAGTTGTTCTCCGTTTATTATAATTTGACCAGATTTTAAAGAATCAATTCCAAAAATTGCTCGCATTATTTCAGTACGACCAGCACCCATCAAACCAGAAAAACCAAGAATTTCCCCTTGACGTACATAGAAAGAAATATCCGTAAAAGCATCACCAGAAAGATTCTTAGCTTGAAAAACAATATTCCCAATCTCAGCCTTTTTTTCTGGATAATAATCTTCTAATTCACGGCCTACCATCTTCTGAACTAATTCATCTGCATTAGTTAACTTCGTTTTCTTGGTATCAATTACAAACCCATCCCTCATAACAGTTATAAGATCTGTGATCTTAAAGATTTCTTCCATCCGATGTGAAATATACACAATACCTACACCATCAGATTTTAATCCTTCTATCACTTTAAAAAGTGTTTCAGTTTCACGATCAGTTAAAGCTGCTGTGGGTTCATCCATAATTAACAAGGAAACTTCTGATAATAAACATTTTGCTATTTCTATCATTTGTTGTTGTCCGACTGATAATTGACCAATGATTGCATCGAGAGGAATAGAGATATTAAGACGTTTAAATGCTTCTTTAGCTTTCCTTTCCATACTAACTTTATCTAGAAACCCAATCGAATTTTTAATTTCTCTTCCTAAAAAAAGATTATCAAGTACAGTCATATCTGGCCAAGTATTCATTTCCTGATGAATAAAACTCAGTCCAAACCGTTCTGCCTCTTGAGGATTAGAAAATGTTTTTTCTTTTCCATCAATAAAAATAGTTCCTGAAGTAGCTGGAAAAAGTCCAGTTAAAATATTCATTAAGGTTGATTTGCCTGCGCCATTCTCCCCCATTAAAGCATGAACTTCTCCTGAATTAAGAACCAAATCAATACTTTCTAAAACACGATTATTCCCAAAAGATTTTGAAATGTTCTTCATTTCAATTTTCATAGGCAACCTCCTTCTAAATAATAACTCCTGATTGCAAGATTATATTCGAATATGGTGTATCTTCCCCAGTGCGAATAACTGCCTTAACTTTAGTATTCATAGCTTTCAATTCTTCATGACTAATATATTCAATAATTATATTCGATCCTAAAAGATCTAGAACTGCTTGCCACTGTTCTTTGTTTTTTTCCTTAATTTCTTCTGCTAAGAAAATTTTTTCGATAAGTACATGATCTGAATATTCTTTTAAAACTTCTAAAAAACTTGGACTACCTTTTCTTAATGCTAAATCAATTTTATCAACACCTTTTGGAACTGGCAATCCTAAATCTCCGATACAAACCAAATCCATATGACCTAAATCATCAGCTAGTTTAGCTATATTACTATTTAAAATCCCATATTTCTTCATATCCTGAATGCTCCTTTATTTCTTTCAAACTCGGCATACCTCCTTGCGCTCCAAATCTTTGAACAGAAAGATGTGAAGCAATCGTTGCAAAGGACAATGCAACATCCATCTCTTTTCCTTTTGAGATAGCATAAGCAAAAGCACCATTAAACGTATCTCCTGCTCCTGTAGTATCAACTACTTCTGCTTTTATAGCAGGAATTTTCTTAACTGCTGTCCCATCATAATAAATAGAACCTTCAACTCCTAATGTCACAATCATTTTATTAGGATAAATTTTAATAATTTCTTCAAATTTCTTATCTGGAAAAAGCTCTGAACATTCGTGCTCGTTAGGAGTAATAAAATCACAAAAAGGAATCATCTCTTTGTCTGTTTCTCTAGCTGGTGCAGGATTGTAAAGAACCTTAACTTGATTTTCTTGGCAAAATTTAGCTATAGATAAGTTGGCTTCATGTGGTATTTCATTCTGTAATACAACAATACTTGCATCACTAAGTAATTTCCACTCATTTTTCCAATCATTTGTTTTAACTAAATTATTAGCTCCGGGATAATAAATAATCCTATTATCACCTCCATATAAAGTAATTTGTGCAACTCCTGAAGACTGTGGTACCGTTCCCACATATGCTGTAGAAATATCATTATTTTGCAGATTACTTAATAAATCTGCTGAAAAAATATCTTCTCCTACGTTCCCAAATATGTAAATATTATCTTCAACACTGGATAATCTACCAATAGCTACAGCTTGATTTGCACCTTTTCCACCTGGAACTATATTAAATGAATCGCCAAAAATCGTTTCACCTCCTTCTGGAATCCTTTTTGTTCTCATAACTAAGTCCATTGAAATGCTTCCAACAACAACAATTTTACTCATTTCTTTCTCCTTAATGTATTTCTTTCTATGTACCTAACAGGGAGTTTAATTTTAGCTTCATCTATAGAGAACTTATTTGCCATATTATAGATTAGCTTTGCAGCCTGTTCTCCCATTTTATATGATGATTGGTGGATAGTTGATAAAGAAGGATAAATAAATTGACTAAGTACAATATCATCATAACCAATGATTTGAATATCATCTGGAATTTTTTTCCCAATTGCTAAAATTTCATGAATATAAGCTATCGCATGAATATCAGAAGGTGCTATAATACTATCAATATTTGGATTTCTTTTTAGATTCTCTTTAGCTTCTTTTTGAATTTTTTCAAAGTCAAAAGTTTCACTTTCTTCAATACAAATTTCTAAATTTTTATTCCTCAAATAGTTTAAACTTGCTTCAAATCGTTCCACAATATTCTCAGCTTTATCATCTAAAACTTTGATGATCATAACCTGCTCAGCGCCAGCATTCCAAATTGCTTTAGCAGCCAAACGTCCACCCAACTGATTATCAGAAAAAACACCATAGCCTGTATCTTTACTAATCCGGTCAACCACAACAACAGGTAATGTTAGATTTGGAAATTCCTTTGTAAAGTCAAGGGTTGTTATAATACCAGCTGCATTTGTTTTTAACAAAAGGTTTATATATTCTTCTAACGAATCATGATCTGAAATAGTACCAACCATAATCCTATAACCTTTATCTTTCAAATATGATTCGGCTCCTCGAACCAATCTTGGGAAGAACGGATTAGAAATATCTGGCAATAAGAGTCCTACCATTTGATTTTTTTTAGTTTTTAAAGATTGTGCTAATACATTTGGTGTGTAATTTAATTTCTTGATAGCATTTTTTATCTTTTCTCTCGCATCATCTCCGACATAGCCTTTTTTCGAAATATATCTTGAAACTGTTGACTTTGATACTCCAGCTTCTTCAGCAACCTGTTTTATTGTAGTCATCACTCCTCCTTTTTATTGTGGAACCGTTCCCTTATTTATATAGTAAGCGTTTTCTTTTGTTTTGTCAATACTTTTTTAGAAATATTTTAAATTTATTTCAGAGTACACATGTTTTTACTAATCTCCTATTACTATTAGATACGAAACACAACAAGACCTCCACTATATCGAGGAGGCCTTAGATCAGCTAGGTTATTTAGTAAAAGACTAGAAGATTTTCTTCGCCCAGCCATCTTCTGTACGGTGGCGGTAGAAAAATTCAGATTTGTCAGGAGCTTCCATCATCTCCATCAATGGTAACATATCATAGGCCAGATCCAAGTTTGGAATCTGGTCTTTTTGCACCCAAGAAACTTCTCCTTCATCTGAAGAGCGAAGGGTACCAGAGAACTCAGTCACCTTATAACAAAAGACGATATAGCGCCCGCCTGTATCCCGAGGCCAATTTTTAATGCCGACAAGTTGAGGATTTTGGATAGTCAACCCTGTTTCTTCGTAGATTTCACGAATGACAGACTCTGTGAAAGACTCGCCATTTTCTACATGGCCTCCTGGAAAGGCATAACCAGACCAGCGATTGGTTTCAGGAGAGCGATACTGCATCACCACGCGCTGGGTTTCGAGATCTTCAATCAGACAAATGTTTGTTAAAATCGTTAATTGGGAACGGGACATATTTTCTCCTTTAGGTAATATTCTAATCCAACGCCTTGACTTCCAGCATCATATCTCGGATCTGAGCTGCTAGTTCAAAGTCAAGCACTTCAACGGCTTCTTGCATTTGTTTTTCCAGTTTTTTGACGAGTTCCTTGCGCTCTTGTTTATTAAGACTATTGATATCGACTTCCTTGTCTTCTTCCTTAGCAACTGCCTTGGTCACAGCAATCAGGTCACGGATTTCTTTCTTGATTGTCTGAGGCACAATACCGTGTTCTTCATTATAGGCCATCTGAATTTTCCGACGGCGGGCAGTTTCATCAATGGCACGTTGCATAGACTGAGTCACAGTGTCCGCATACATAATGACATGTCCCTCACTATTACGAGCAGCACGACCAATGGTCTGAATGAGACCACGCTCGTTACGAAGGAAGCCTTCCTTGTCAGCATCGAGAATCGCTACGAGGCTCACTTCAGGAACGTCAATTCCTTCACGAAGGAGGTTGATTCCGACCAAGACATCAAAGACACCCAAGCGCAGGTCACGGATAATCTCTGTCCGCTCTAAAGTCTTGATATCTGAGTGCATGTACTTGACCTTGATGCCCATTTCTTTGAAGTAGTCGGTCAAGTCTTCTGCCATTTTCTTGGTCAAGGTGGTGATAAAGGTTCGTTCGTTCTTTTCAACACGGGCATTAATTTCACCTAAGAGGTCATCAATCTGTCCCATTGTCGGACGGACTTCTACCTCTGGATCCAATAGTCCTGTTGGACGAATGATTTGCTCAATCACTGTCTCAGTCTGTTCATTTTCATAGTCACCAGGTGTCGCTGAAACGTAAACAATCTGATGCACATGGCTTTCAAACTCTTCACGACGGAGAGGCCGATTGTCCAAAGCTGATGGCAAACGAAAACCATAATTAACCAGCATTTCCTTACGCGAACGGTCTCCATTGTACATTCCCTTGATTTGCCCCATAGTCATGTGACTCTCGTCAATCATGATTAAGAAATCATCTGGGAAGAAATCGAGAAGCGTATAAGGAGGCTCACCTTCGCTACGACCATCCATGTGGCGTGAATAGTTTTCAACCCCGTTGGTATAGCCCATCTCACGCAACATCTCAATATCATACTCTGTCCGCTGTTTCAAACGCTGGGCTTCTAGCAGTTTACCTTCCTTTTCAAAGACAGCTAACTGCTCCTCTAACTCTGCTTGAATTTTAGCAATGGCAACTTCCATGTGGTCATCATTGGTCACGAAATGAGTCGCAGGGAAAATCGCCAAATGATCCACTTCTCCCAATACCTGACCAGTCAAGGCTTCAACCTCACGAATACGGTCAATTTCGTCTCCAAAAAATTCTACTCGAAAGGCATGCTCATCACGGGAGGCTGGGAAAATCTCCACTACATCCCCACGAACGCGAAATCTTCCGCGTTGGAAATCAATATCATTTCGTTCAAACTGGATATCAACCAAGTCATTCAAGAGTTTATCACGAGAAATTTCAAGACCTGGACGGAGACTAACGACACTATCAGCGTATTCCTTGGGCGACCCCAAACCATAGATACAAGAGACTGAGGCAACGACAATAACATCATTACGCTCCAGAAGGGCTGAAGTCGCTGAGTGTCGAAGTTTGTCAATCTCATCATTGACAGAGCTATCCTTTTCAATATAGGTATCGCTAGAAGGGACATAGGCCTCAGGTTGGTAATAATCATAGTAAGACACAAAGTACTCAACTGCATTTTCAGGGAAAAATTCCTTAAATTCCCCATAGAGCTGTCCTGCCAGAGTTTTATTGTGGGCAATGACCAGAGTTGGTTTATTGACTTTAGAAATGACCTGACTCATGGTATAGGTCTTCCCTGTTCCGGTCGCCCCCATCAGAATCTGAGCTTTTTCTCCCCCCTCGATATTATCAACCAACTGCTCAATAGCTTGGGGTTGATCTCCTGATGGTTGATATTTTGATACTAGTTTAAATTGATTGTCAGTAATGCGGTTAATCATAAGAATCCTCTCTCGATATGCTATTCCTATTTTAGCATACTTATAGCATTTTCACGAAGAAAAGGACGGATCGAAGTCACATCCTTTCATTTTCTTTCTTTAATTGATAGACGAGATAGAGAATCAGCAGTAACAAAACTAGACTTGTCATGATAGAACCTTCTATGCCAAAAGAACCACCTGATAGCCAGCCTTGATCGCCTTGTGGAAAAAAGGTCATCAGAGACGTTCCGGATGGTTGACCACTAACTAAAATCCCAAAGAGATTACCCTGAGCAAAATTCCAGGCTCCATGAATACCTGCAACACCCCAAACTGTATCAGTTTTGAGAAGGTAAAGTGACATGGCAACTCCGAATAAAAAGAGATTCACTAGAGATAGAGGTGTGAGACCCGAATTGCCCATATGAAGCAGGGTAAAGAACAGGCTAGATATAAGAACAGCAAGTTTTAGATTGGTTCTTGATGCCAATTGAGGAAGGAGCCAAGCACGGGATACCACTTCTTCTGCTGTCCCCTGTAAAATCCAAAATGGAATGGTAAAAATGACAAAGGCAAGCGAATAAGGATTCAAATGAATGGACTCAAAACGATATTGCCCTAATGCTACTAAACCTAACAAGGTCAGAAGAAAAAGTGCCAGACCTAGCCCAAATCCTTTCAGAAGACTGCTGAGGAAATTTTCTCTATAAAATCCCAAGGTTCGAATAGGTCTTTTCTCAACTTTTCTAGTCCATCTGAACACAGTGTTGAGAATAAAACCAAAGGCCAGCAATTCTAAAATTAAATGAAAATCACTTGTTTTATCCATCATGCTCTGCTGCAAAGTCTGCAAGTAGGTAGCAAAAGCTTGACCAGCCTCTCCAAAATTTCTAGCAAGTCCGATGAGAGCTAACAAACTAATACCATACAGAGTATAAGCCACAAACTCTCCTATGAAGACAAAAGCAAAGGCTAACAAGGGGCTTGTGTAAATGTTTAACCGCATTTGAGAAGCTTGGAAGTCTTTAAATATTCTTTTGTTCTTCATATTCCTGTCCTCTTTTCTTCTATTATATACTATTATTATAGCACTTTGTGGTAGCAGTTCAAGAAAGAAATAAAGGGTTTTTATGTTATATCTTCTAACATAAAAGTCCCTAAATTTGCATTTTTTAGTTTTTTCTGATATAATGGGAAAATATTCGGAAAAGGAGACTAAAAATGAAGAAAAAATTTCTAGCATTTTTGCTAATTTTATTCCCAATTTTCTCATTAGGTATTGCAAAAGCAGAGACGATTAAGATTGTGTCTGATACCGCCTATGCACCTTTTGAGTTTAAAGATTCAGATCAAACTTATAAAGGAATTGATGTGGACATTATCAATAAAGTCGCTGAGATTAAAGGATGGAACATTCAGATGTCCTATCCTGGATTTGACGCAGCTGTGAATGCAGTTCAAGCTGGTCAAGCTGACGCTATCATGGCAGGAATGACAAAAACTGCAGAACGTGAAAAAGTTTTCACCATGTCTGATACTTACTATGATACAAAAGTTGTCATTGCTACTACAAAGGCACACAAGATTAGCAAGTACGACCAATTAACTGGTAAAACCGTTGGTGTTAAAAACGGAACAGCCGCTCAACGTTTCCTTGAAAGTATCAAAGACAAATACGGCTTTACTATTAAAACATTTGACACTGGTGATTTGATGAACAACAGCTTGACTGCTGGTGCTATCGATGCTATGATGGATGACAAACCTGTTATCGAGTATGCCATTAACCAAGGTCAAGACCTCCATATTGAAATGGATGGTGAAGCTGTAGGAAGTTTTGCTTTTGGTGTGAAAAAAGGAAGTAAATACGAGCACCTGGTGACTGAATTTAACCAAGCCTTGGCTGAAATGAAAAAAGATGGAAGTCTTGATAAAATCATCAAGAAATGGACTGCATCATCTTCTTCAGCAGTACCAACTACAACGACTACAGCTGGTCTAAAAGCAACTCCTGTTAAAGCTAAATACATCATTGCCAGCGATTCTTCTTTTGCACCTTTTGTGTTCCAAAACTCAAGCAACCAATTTACCGGTATTGATATAGACTTGATTAAGGCCATCGCTAAAGACCAAGGTTTTGAAATTGAAATCACCAATCCTGGTTTCGATGCCGCTATCAGTGCTGTTCAAGCTGGACAAGCTGATGGTATCATTGCTGGTATGTCTGTCACAGATGCTCGTAAGGCAACTTTTGACTTCTCAGAATCATACTACACTGCTAATACAATCCTTGGTGTCAAAGAATCAAGCACCATTGCTTCTTATGAAGATTTAAAAGGAAAGACAGTTGGTGTTAAAAACGGAACTGCCTCTCAAACCTTCCTAACAGAAAATCAAAGCAAATACGGTTACAAAATCAAAACTTTTGCTGATGGTTCTTCAATGTATGACAGTTTAAACACTGGTGCTATCGATGCCGTTATGGATGATGAGCCTGTCCTCAAATATTCTATCAGCCAAGGACAAAAATTGAAAACTCCAATCGCTGGAACTCCAATCGGTGAAACAGCCTTTGCCGTTAAAAAAGGAGCAAATCCAGAATTGATTGAAATGTTCAATAAAGGACTTGCAAACCTTAAAGCAAACGGAGAATTCCAAAAGATTCTTGATAAATATCTAGCTAGCGAATCATCAACTGCTTCAACAAGTACTGTTGACGAAACAACTATCTGGGGTTTGCTTCAAAACAACTACAAACAACTTCTTAGCGGGCTTGGTATCACTCTTGCTCTAGCTCTTATCTCATTTGCTATTGCCATTGTTATCGGAATTATCTTCGGTATGTTTAGTGTCAGCCCCTACAAATCTCTTCGTGTGATCTCTGAGATTTTCGTGGACGTTATCCGTGGTATTCCATTGATGATTCTTGCAGCCTTCATCTTCTGGGGAATTCCAAACTTCATCGAGTCTATCACAGGCCAACAAAGTCCAATTAACGACTTCGTAGCTGGTACTATCGCCCTCTCACTCAATGCAGCGGCTTATATCGCTGAAATCGTTCGTGGTGGTATTCAAGCCGTTCCAGTTGGTCAAATGGAAGCCAGCCGAAGCTTGGGTATCTCTTATGGCAAAACCATGCGTAAGATTATCCTGCCACAAGCAACTAAATTGATGTTGCCAAACTTTGTTAACCAATTCGTTATCGCTCTTAAAGATACAACCATCGTATCTGCTATCGGTTTGGTTGAACTCTTCCAAACTGGTAAGATTATCATCGCCCGTAACTACCAAAGTTTCAAGATGTATGCAATCCTTGCTATCTTCTATCTTGTAATTATCACACTTTTGACTAGACTAGCGAAACGCTTAGAAAAGAGGATTCGTTAATGGCAAAACTAAAAATTGATGTAAATGATTTACACAAGCACTATGGAAAAAATGAGGTTTTAAAAGGAATCACGACTAAGTTCTATGAAGGAGATGTTGTTTGTATCATTGGTCCTTCAGGTTCTGGTAAGTCAACTTTCCTCCGTAGCCTTAATCTTTTAGAAGAAGTTACGAGTGGTCACATCACTGTGAACGGTTATGACTTAACTGAAAAAACTACCAACGTTGACCACGTCCGTGAAAATATTGGAATGGTTTTCCAACACTTCAACCTCTTCCCACACATGTCTGTATTGGACAACATTACCTTTGCTCCTATTGAGCACAAGTTGATGACTAAGGAAGAAGCTGAGAAATTGGGAATGGAGCTGCTTGACAAGGTTGGTCTAGCAGATAAAGCTAATGCCAACCCAGATAGCCTATCAGGGGGACAAAAACAACGTGTGGCCATCGCTCGTGGACTAGCAATGAATCCAGACATCATGCTCTTTGATGAACCAACTTCTGCCCTTGACCCTGAGATGGTCGGAGACGTACTAAACGTTATGAAGGAATTGGCTGAGCAAGGTATGACCATGATTATCGTAACCCATGAGATGGGATTTGCTCGTCAGGTTGCCAACCGCGTTATCTTTACTGCAGACGGTGAATTCCTTGAAGACGGCACACCTGATCAAATCTTTGACAACCCACAACACCCACGTCTGAAAGAGTTCTTGGACAAGGTCTTAAACGTCTAATACTCTTCAAACCGCGTCGACGTCGCCTTGCCGTAGATATGTTACTGACTTCGTCAGTTCTATCTACAACCTCAAAGCAGTGCTTTGAGCAACCTGCGGCTAGTTTCCTAGTTTGCTCTTTGATTTTCATTGAGTATAAACTCAAACTGTAAGGATTTCCTTGCAGTTTTTTTCTATCTCGTATTGGATTTTTTGATTTTTCGGAAAATTATGTTAGAATTAAGTTTATGAAATGAGGTTTCCTCATACCTAGCAAGACTAGGAATAAAAATAGAAATTAGGTAGCTAGATGTCATCTAAGGTTATTGTTACAATTTTCGGTGCGAGTGGGGACCTGGCTAAACGCAAGCTCTACCCTTCCCTTTTTAGACTATATAAATCCGGCAATCTTTCCGAGCACTTTGCAGTCATTGGAACTGCACGTCGTCCTTGGAGCAAGGAATATTTTGAATCTGTAGTAGTCGAATCAATCCTTGATTTGGCAGATAGTACCGAACAGGCTCAAGAATTCGCTAGCCACTTCTACTATCAAAGTCATGATGTCAACGATACAGAACACTACATTGCTTTACGTCAATTGCAGACTGAACTAAATGACAAGTACCAAGCTGAACACAACAAGCTCTTCTTCTTGTCTATGGCACCTCAGTTCTTTGGAACTATTGCCAAACACCTCAAGTCTGAAAACATTGTTGACGGTAAAGGTTTTGAACGCTTAATCGTTGAAAAACCATTTGGTACAGATTACGCAACTGCAAGCAAGTTGAATGACGAGCTCCTAGCAACATTTGACGAAGAACAAATTTTCCGTATCGACCATTATCTTGGTAAGGAAATGATCCAAAGTATCTTTGCAGTTCGCTTTGCAAACTTGATTTTTGAAAATGTGTGGAACAAGGACTTTGTCGATAATGTTCAAATTACCTTTGCGGAGCGCTTAGGCGTAGAAGAACGTGGTGGCTACTATGATCAATCTGGTGCCCTCCGTGACATGGTACAAAACCATACACTACAACTGCTTTCCCTCCTTGCCATGGACAAGCCAGCAAGCTTCACAAAAGACGAGATTCGTGCCGAAAAGATTAAGGTCTTTAAAAACCTCTATCATCCAACAGATGAAGAGCTTAAAGAACACTTTATCCGTGGCCAATACCGTTCAGGTAAGATTGATGGCATGAAATACATCTCTTATCGTAGCGAGCCAAATGTGAATCCAGAATCTACAACTGAAACCTTTGCATCTGGTGCCTTCTTTGTAGACAGCGATCGCTTCCGTGGTGTTCCTTTCTTCTTCCGTACTGGTAAACGTCTGACTGAAAAAGGAACTCATGTCAACATCGTCTTTAAACAAATGGATTCTATCTTTGGAGAACCACTTGCTCCAAACATTTTGACCATCTATATCCAACCAACAGAAGGCTTCTCTCTTAGCCTAAATGGAAAGCAAGTAGGAGAAGAATTCAACTTGGCTCCGAACTCACTTGATTACCGTACAGACGCGACCGCAACTGGTGCTTCTCCAGAACCATACGAGAAATTGATTTATGATGTCTTAAATAACAACTCAACTAACTTTAGTCACTGGGATGAAGTTGGTGCATCATGGAAGTTGATTGACCGTATCGAAGAACTCTGGGCTGAAAATGGTGCCCCACTTCATGACTATAAAGCTGGAAGCATGGGACCTCAAGCAAGCTTTGACTTACTTGAAAAATTCGGTGCCAAATGGACTTGGCAACCAGATATCGCCTATCGTCAAGATGGTCGCTTAGAATAATAAAAAAATTCCTGCAAGTTTGTACCTTGCAGGATTTTTGCTTCTGATTAGATTAAGCCTTCCAAGAGACCCTTCATAAAGTTTTCTGAGTTAAATTCTCCAATATCATCGATTTTCTCACCAAAACCAATCAATTTTACAGGAATATTGAGTTCTTCACGGATGGCTAGAACAACACCACCTCGAGCTGTTCCGTCAATCTTAGTCAAGACAATTCCTGTCAAAGGAGTGATTTTCGAAAATTCTTTGGCCTGTACAAGAGCGTTTTGACCTGTTGAAGCATCAAGAGCCAAGAAGGTTTCATGGGGTGCTTCTGGCACCACACGTTTGATGATGCGACCAATCTTTTCCAACTCAGCCATAAGGTTGTCCTTGTTTTGCAGACGACCAGCCGTATCAATCATGAGAATGTCGATACCTTCAGCAACGGCACGTTCCATGCCATCAAATACGACACTGGCTGGGTCAGCTTTTTCAGGTCCAGTTACAACTGGAACACCTACACGACGGCCCCATTCAGCTAACTGGGCTACTGCCCCTGCACGGAAGGTATCTGCCGCAATCAACATGACCTTCTTACCAGCTTGTTTGTAGCGGTGGGCTAGTTTTCCGATAGAAGTTGTTTTCCCAACACCATTGACCCCGACAAAGAGCATGACTGTCAAGCCATCTTGGAAGTGGATACTTTCATCGTAGTTACCATCCTTTTCATAAAGCTCAACCAATTTCTCAATGATGACGCGACGAAGTGCGTCAGGTTTCTTGGCATTTTCAAGCTTGGCTTCGTAGCGTAGCTCCTCTGTTAAGTTAGAAGCAACTTGGACACCAACGTCACTCATGATCAGCAGTTCTTCTAGCTCCTCAAAGAATTCTTCGTCAACAGAGCGGAAGTTAGCAAAGAAGGCGTTCAAGCGAGCACCAAAGCCTGTACGAGTTTTCTTAAGACTACGGTCATATTTTTCCTGAACGGTTTCTTCTGCTTGAGGAGTTTCTGGTTCAAGAACTTCAGAACTATTTTCTTCTACAGTTCCTTCGTGCTCAACCTTCTCTTCATATGAGACTTCTTCTGAGTTTGGTAATTCTTCTATTTCTTCTTGAGGAACTTTTACAACTGGCTCTAAATTGTTATTTTCTTCAACTGTCTCTTGATTTTCGTCTTCTTTAAACACAGCTTCTTCAGAACTTTCAACCTCTGCTTCTTCTTGAAAAACTTCCTCAGCTTCTGTTAAGGCAGGCTCAACATCTTCAGACAAATCAAGATTTTCCAGAGCTTCTTTTACAACTTCTTCGATTTTAGGTTCTTCTTTTTTTCCGAATAGGCGGTCAAATAATCCCATATCTTAGTTCTCCTTTAGCACATATTCTTCGATAGCCCAGGCGACAGCCTCTTCATCATTGGTCATTGGAGTTACCACATTTGCGACTTCCTTGACTTCAGGAACAGCGTTTTGCATGGCAACACCAAGTCCTGCCCACTCAATCATAGACAAATCATTGGCCTCATCTCCACAGGCCATGACTTGGCTTTGGTCGATTCCAAGATGGCTGATTAGTTTTGCCAAACCTGTTGCTTTATGAACATTCTTTGGTGACCACTCTAGCAACATTTCTCGTGATTTAAAGATTTCATATTGGTCAAACAATTCTGGAGAAATCTTCTGAATAGCTGCATCCAAGGGTTCTTGAGCAAAGGCAGTTACGCATTTATTATAAGTCATTTGACTAGACAAGTCTTCAAAGTCCACTGGAACAAAGGTCAATGCTGGATTGAATTTGGCATAAAGACTTTCTTGGTCCGATTGGATTTGATAAACAGTTCCTTCTGAGATAGCATCAAGAGGCAGTGATAATTTCTCTGTTTCCTCATACAAGCGTGCCACATCATCATATGAAAAGACTGTTTTATCAAGGATCTCACCTGTATTTTTCTGAACTAATCCACCATTAAAAGTAATCGTATACTCATCTTCCTGACCGTCAGTCCCTAGCTCATGGAGAAAGAAATCCATGGCTTTTAAGGGACGACCAGTTGTCAATACGACCTTGATACCACGATCACGCGCAGCTTTCAAGGTTGCCTTGGTGCGATCCGTCAGCCTTTTATCAGTAGTCAGCAAGGTACCGTCCAAGTCCAATGCAATCAATTTTATATCTGCCATTATAAACCCTCCATATAAGCTATAACCGACTGGTCCTTATGGTGACCAATCACAGTCTCTGCTAATTCTAAAATTTCTGGTCGTGCATTTTCAGGAGCTACAGGATGTCCCACAACCTGCATCATATGCAAGTCATTTAGATTATCTCCAAAAGCCATAACCTGATCCATTGTGATACCAAGTTTTTTAGCTAATTCAACAATAGCCACACCCTTATCGACATAGTCCAGAACAATATCAATGGATTCAAAGCCAGTTGTCATGGCCTTAACACCAGGGACATTTTCGTTTACCCAAGCCTCCCCAGCTTCCAGCGTTTCTTCTGTGAAGTTGGTTGTAAATTTGAAAATGTCATCTGTGATATCTTCCAAACTTGCTACTTTTTGGATATTTTCATTATAATGCTGGCTCACTTTTAAATAGGTCTCATCAACCGTATCTAGAACATAAGCTCCCTTTTTTCCCGTCAAGAGCAGTTTATTGATATCTACATAAGGTGACGTTTTCAGCCTTTCAAAAGTTGATAGATAAAAGTCACGAGACATAGTCACTTCATACAAGTCCTGACCTTGATATTCTACCAAACTGCCATTTTCCGCGATGAAAATAATGTCATCACGAACATCAGCAAATAATTTTTCTAGAGACAGAAATCCGCGCCCCGAAGCCACCGCAAAGTAAATCCCTTTTTCCTTGTAGGAAACCAAGAGAGACTTGAGACGGTCCATATCAAAGCGCCCATTCCCATCTAGAAAGGTTCCATCCATATCTGTTGCTACTAGTTTAATCATAAAATCTTTCTTACTCCGATTAGTAAATCTACCTCCTATTATACCATAGATAAGTAGAAAAAGGACTAGTCTATCAGCTTTGCATCTCTTTTATCCTTCTCTACTAGCTAGTACTGTTTCTAACTTTTAAAAAAGCTCGTAAAATTAAAATCGTGCAACTTTTTTCAGATACTTTTAAAAGATTGATTTCCCTATATTTTTCCTTTATACTGGATAAAAAGGAGAATAGTATGTCAGAAACAAATCACGAAATCGATTCAAATTTTGCAGGTCGTTTAAATATCCTGCGTGCGGGTGTTCTTGGTGCCAACGATGGGATTATTTCCATTGCTGGTGTGGTTATCGGGGTTGCCAGTGCTACCAGCAATATCTGGATTATCTTTTTATCTGGATTTGCAGCTATTTTGGCCGGTGCCTTTTCAATGGCTGGTGGAGAATATGTGTCCGTTTCAACTCAAAAAGATACCGAGGAAGCAGCCGTTGCGCGTGAGCAAGTCTTGCTAGACCAAGATATGGAATTAGCCAAAAAGTCTCTCTATGCTGCCTATATCCAAAATGGAGAATGTGAAACATCAGCCCAACTTCTCACCAACAAAGCCTTTTTAAATAATCCGCTCAAGGCTTTGGTAGAGGAAAAATATGGGATTGAGTATGAAGAATTTACCAACCCTTGGCATGCTGCCATCTCTAGCTTTATTTCCTTTTTCCTTGGTAGCTTACCACCAATGCTTTCAATTACCATTTTCCCAAGTGAATACCGCATCCCTGCTACTGTCCTTATCGTCGGTGTGGCCCTTCTTCTCACTGGTTACACTAGTGCCAAACTTGGAAAAGCCCCAACCAAAACAGCTATGATTCGGAACCTAGCTATTGGTCTCTTGACCATGGGAGTTACTTTCCTGCTCGGACAACTTTTCAGCATTTAATACTCTTCGAAAATCTCTTCAAACCGCGTCAGCGTTGCCTTGCCGTATATATGGTTACTGACTTCGTCAGTTCTATCTGCAACCTCAAAGCAGTGCTTTGAGCAACCTGCGGCTAGCTTCCTAGTTTGCTTTTTGATTTTCATTGAGTATAAAATACAAGAAATACCTCGATTTTGAAGTCGAGGTATCTTTTTTTACATTTGCACAATTTTACGATAACTTCTAGAAGTAATCATGAAAATCAGCACATAGGCGATGAGGAAGATAGCGCAGATAGACAAGGTCACAATCAACATCATATTCGTATCTATTACACCAATCACTTTTAAAATCAGACTAAGCATATGGTAGGCAAAGGCTAGGTGTATGAAGGCAAAGAGCAAAGGAAGGAAGAAAACAGTTAAAACCTGTTTGTTAATGGTTTGCTTGATTTGCTTTTGATCTAAACCAACTTTCTGCAAGATAATAAAGCGCTCACGGTCTTCATAGCCTTCAGAAATTTGTTTGTAATAGATGACCAGAACGGTTCCGACCATAAAGATAATGGATAGGAAAATACCGATAAAGAAGACACCACCAAAGAGGGCACTCATCTGAGAACGAGCATCTGCTAGATTGCTACCGTAAACATAGCTACCTTCCGTGTTTAATTGAGCATTAAACTGATTGAGGTATTTATCATATTCTTCAGCGACCTTGAGTTGTTCTTCTTCGTTGGCATTTACATTCATACCACCGTAAAACTGATTATAGATAGCCGAATCTGGGAATTGATCCAAAAAGGCTTGTAAATTAGGTACAACAAGGTAATTGTAATCAGCAGTCAAAATATTAAACTGATTTGGAACATGGTTTACAATGAAATCTTTAGTAAATTCTTCTTTGACAGAAAATTGATGATCATTTAGAGTTAGAGCTTTCTGTTCTTTAACTCCCTCATTCTTTGCAAAGAGTCCGACCTCATTTCCTGATAGAGACAATTTTTGGCCAGTCATATTTTCATAATCTTTTTGGTCAAATACCATGAAAACTGTTGTGGGTTGGACACGATTTTGTCCTTTTTCAAAAAGGGTTAACTTGCTACCTTCTTGGTTTGCAACACCAAAGTAAGCGTAACGAAGAACTTCTTTCTCTTTAATCTTATAACCTTTGTCACTTGCAAACTGGCTCAAGAGTTTGTCCAAGTCTTCTTTTTCAACATTTTGTCCTGAAACCCCAAAATCATGAGGATTTAGAACTTTTTTAAAGCTTTCTGAGGCATTGAAAATACTAGTCGCTGCTGACATGGTTACCAAAACCATTGTTGACAAAATAGCGATAGTTGCTAGTCCAACCGCATTTTTCTTCATACGGAAAATCAAGTTGGACACTGAGATAAGGTTATTGGGCTGGTAATAGTATTTCTTGTTTTTCTTTAAGATTTGAAGGAAAACTGTAATTCCTGCATTGAACAAAAGATAAGTACCAAAGATAACCAGCAAAACAGCTAAGAAGAAGATTGTTAGGGCTGTAAGAGGATCTTTTACAGTAAGCGCAAGATAATAACCAATCCCTAAACTTATGGAACCAAGAATAGTTTGTAGAGGTAGGAAACGACCTCTTTTCTCTCCGCTTGCTTTCTCACGCGAGAGCTGGAGGGCATTCATACGGGCGATTCGAAGGGCATTCAGGAACATGAGGCCTAGGAAAATCAATCCAAAGACAACAAGTACTGCAATGACAACATTCATTTGGAAGGTGGCGACCAGTTCAACCTTCAATTTCATCAGTTTGAGCAAGAATGCAAAAATCAACTTGTCAAATAAGGCTCCAATACCGATACCTGCTCCAACAGTTAGAATTCCAAATAGCACTAACTCTTTAAAGGTCATACTGATTAGATGGCGCTTCTCCAAGCCCAACATGCCATAAATCCCTAGTTCCTTGGAACGGTTTTTCATAACAAAACTATTGGCATAAAGGATGATAATAGCTGACGCAAGGGTGACGACAAACATACCAAATCCAAGAGTAGCTTGAATGGTTGTCCCTCCACGGATTTCCGAAATCTTGGGATTGAAGGTTAGAGAGTAAAAGAGATAGGTGACGGTGACTGCCAAGAGAACAGCCAGCGCAAAAGGATAGTAGAGTTTGCGGTTTTTAATCAAGTTCGATACCGCTAACTTATTGGTTAATCGAAACATACTAATTCACCTCGCTTGCCATGACAGTCAAGGTATCAGAGATTTCTTGGAACATCTGACGCTCTGTCTTCTCTCCACGGTAGATTTGATTGTAAAGAATGCCGTCTTTGATAAAGAGTACACGTTTAGCTCTGCTAGCTGCTGCTGTTGAGTGGGTTACCATAAGAATGGTTTGGCCACGCTCATTGATTTCACCAAAAACATCAAGAAGAGCTGCAGATGACTTGGAATCAAGGGCCCCTGTTGGTTCGTCAGCAAGGAGAATTTCAGGTTCTGTGATGATGGCGCGTGCTACTGCTACACGCTGTTTCTGACCACCAGAAATCTCGTAAGGGTACTTCTCTTGCAATTGGTTGATGCCTAGATTCTCAGCTGTCACCACCAATTTCTTCATCATCTCCGTAATAGGTCTCCTTGACAAGACAAGCGGAAGCAAGATATTGTCCTTAACAGACAGAGTATCTAGCAAGTTAAAATCTTGAAAGACAAAGCCCAATTTTTCACGACGGAAGCTAGAAGCCTGTGAATTTTTAATGGTTGCTGTGTCAGTTCCATTTAAGTAAACCTGGCCACGAGTTGGTTTGTCCAGCATAGCTAGGATATTGAGAAGAGTTGATTTACCAGAACCAGACTCACCCATGATGGCAACGTAGTCACCCTTTTCGACGGTAAAGTGAATATCCTTAAGGGCTTCTACTTGGTTGCCCTGAAAACGAGTTTTGTAAATTTTTTGAACGTGTTTTACATCTAAAAGTGTCATGAGAATCTCCTTTCTTAATATCCCATCAAATGAAATGTTGCTTGCATCATAGCGCATCCCAGTTGAACACGCTCGATATCTTTGTGGCTTGGTTTTCTTGTTTTCTTCTGTAAGATTTGTTTCATGATGTTACTCCTTTGTTCTTTATGAGTCTAGTTTACATCAAAAAAAGACCGCTTGCCATAACCTAACCTTACAAAAGAGACTTTAATCTTACATTTTTGTAAGATTGGGGGAAATGTAAGCCAAATTACTTAGAAAATGATTTGATTTCCTGTTTTTAAAATTGTAAAATATAAGTGTGAAAAGGCTTACTTTGAAAAGGAGGGAATCGAAAATTATTACTCTAGTAAGCTTACTTCGATGAAACACCATTCAATTTAACACTTGTAAGTCGTTCTAAGCATCAGGAAAGAAGGTGCGCTTTAATGAAACATAAAGAACATATACTCATCGGAATTCTCTATCTCCTCTCCCCATTCATCGGTCAGCTCTTAGTTGAAAAAACATACTTTATCGGTACAGAATTTACAGGTACTGCTTATGTTGTTTGCTGGTTATCAGTTGTTATCAGCATCCACCATTTTTCAAAAACAGTTTTCTCTCAGCAGCAAAAATAGATTAAAAAACTGAGTTTAAAATAATATTTTTAGTTTACAGATGAAACTGGAAAAATATCATTAAAAGTAAAAAAGCTTTAAATCAAGCAGTTTAGACTATTGATTTAAAGCTTTTTGCTTATTCCAAATCTTTTGAAGAACCTCACCAAAACCATCCTTCATTATCGTCAATGGCCTGGGCTTCTTTGCGTTTACGTGGGCCTGTTCCGTACATTTCTGCTTCGATTTCTTCCTTGGTTGGCATGATAGAAGCTAGGATGATATAGATAATCACGCCAAGTCCAAAGTTTGCGACTGTAAAAATAGCAAATAGAAAACGAACAAGGGTAACATCAAAATTCCACTTATCTGATAGACCAGCTAAAACTCCTGACACCATACGGTTTCGTCTCATTTTATAAAATTTACTGTTCATAATATTTCCTCTTTCTGCTAGGTTAGTCATAGTATATCACGGGTAGGCTCGGCTTTCATCAGTCCTCAGGCTGATTTACTAGTAATAACTTTCCTCGACAAAGTCCACAGCGATAGCGTTTGGTATCAATCCTACGCTTACGCTGATACCTTTGCTGGCAGGATTGACAACGATAGAGTTTGAGTGGTTTAGAGTGGCTATTTGTCAAGGAGGGCACAAAGCGTAATCCATCCACTGCTTTCAAAAGTTCCTTAAAATCACGATCCTTGTGTTGATAGCCCTTCCCTTGAAAATAGAGGTGATAATGACAGAGTTCATGTCGGACAATTTTCCTAAAAACATCCAGACCCAGTTCCTGATAAACCTTGGGATTAAAATCCAAATGCCCATCTTTGGGGAAAAATCGCCCACCTGTCGAACGTAGACGAGAATTCCACTGAGCTTGATGGATAAAAGGTCTCCCGAAGTCTTCTAGCGAAACTTGCTTGACGTAATCAGTCAGTTTCATTTGGAGCGAGAAGCGACAGATTGACTTTTTCACGTTCAGTATCAATTTTCTTGACCCAAACGGTCACCAAATCTCCGACTGACACAACTTGACTAGGGTGTTTGATAAACTTGCGACTCATATGGGAAATGTGAATCAAGCCGTCTTCGTGAATTCCAATGTCAACGAAGGCACCAAAGTCAACTACATTACGCACCACACCCTCTAGCTTCTGACCAACCACTAAATCCTTGATATCTAGGACATCTTGGCGAAGCACAGGTGCGTCAAAGGAATCACGGAAATCTCGACCTGGTTTGAGAAGATCTGCAATGATATCTTTAAGAGTTTCTGGACCAAGGTCTAGCTCTTGCGCCATTTCCTTGACAGAAAGGGACTTAAGCTTATTTTGTGCTTCTTCATTTAAGTCCTTGATATCCAAGCGTTTGAAGAGCTCCTTAACCGCAGCATAGTTTTCTGGGTGAACCCCTGTATTATCAAGGATATTTCTACTTTCAGGGATACGGAGGAAACCAGCTGCCTGTTCAAAGGCCTTGGCCCCCAGACGAGGAACTTTCTTGATTTGGGCACGTGAAGTAATTTTTCCTTCTTCCTCACGGTATTTGACGATATTTTCAGAGATGGTTTTATTGAGTCCAGCTACGTGTGAAAGAAGAGCAGGACTGGCTGTATTGATGTTGACACCGACTTGGTTAACCACTGTATCCACGACAAAGTCCAAACTTTCAGACAACTTCTTCTGGCTGACATCGTGCTGGTACTGACCGACACCGATTGACTTAGGATCGATTTTAACCAACTCTGCAAGAGGATCTTGCAAACGACGGGCGATAGAAATAGCAGAGCGTTTTTCAACGGTCAAGTCTGGAAACTCCTGACGAGCAAGTTCGCTGGCAGAATAGACCGAAGCACCACTTTCATTGACGATAACATAGCTGACTTCTGGAAAATCCTTAAGGACTTCTGCCACAAAGGCTTCACTTTCACGACTGGCCGTTCCATTACCGATGGCAATAATCTCTACACCGTATTGACCAATCAAATCTGCCAAATCTTTCTTGGCTTCTTCGATTTGACGAGCTGATGCTGGTTTGACAGGATAAATGACCTGAGTCGTCAGCATTTTCCCTGTTGCATCCACGACAGCTAGCTTGGCACCTGTACGAAAGGCTGGGTCAAACCCAAGAACCACGCGCCCTTTCAATGGAGCAACCAAAAGGAGATTGCGCAGGTTGTCAGAAAAGAGTTGGATAGCTCCTTCTTCTGCTTTTTCAGTCAATTCTGTCCGAATACGGCGCTCGATAGCAGGCAAGACTTTTTTCTTAACAGATTGCTGAACCACTTCATCAATATAAGCATTTTTCACCTTGAAACGAGTAGCAAAGAAGGCAAGAATACGGTCCGTCGCATGTTCAAAACCGACCTTCAAGACACCTAGCTTCTCCCCACGATTGAGGGCTAAGGTACGATAGCCTTGCATATTTCCAACTGTCTCTGAAAAATCATAGTAAATCTGAAAGACCTGCTTTTCATCGAGACTTTCATCCTTAATTTGAGAAGTAAGTTTAGAGTGTCTCAGCACCTCCTGATAAGTCATGGCTCGCAGTGTAACATCTTCCGATAAGGCTTCGACCAAGATATCAACTGCACCAGCCAAAGCTTCCTTCCCATTCGCAAATCCTTCACAGACAAACTTCTCAGCTTCTTTCTCTAAGTCAGTTACATTCTGCAAGATTAAGCGAGCAAGTGGGAAAAGCCCTGCTTCACGGGCAATGGTTGCCTTGGTCCGACGCTTTTCCTTGTAAGGAAGATAGAGTTCTTCAACGTCTGCTAATTTTTCGGCAACTAAGATAGCTTCTTCCAACTCCTTGGTCAACTTGCCTTGTTCTTGAATCTTAGCTAAAACAGCTTCCTTACGGTCGTTGAGATTTGTCAGACTTTTATCCAAGTCGATAATGGCCTTAATTGCCACCTCATCCAAACTACCAGTCATGTCCTTGCGATAACGCGCTATGAAGGGAATTGTCGCCCCTTCAGCTGTCAAACTTAGAACGGTATCAATTTGCTTTAACGTCACTCCCAAATCCTGAGAGATTTTTTCATATTTTTTATCCATAAACCTATTATACCACAAGCTGGAAGGCTTGCTCCAATCCCTTTCATACTCAATGAAAATCAAAAAGCAAACTAGGAAGCTAGCCGCAGGTTGCTCAAAACACCGTTTTGAGGTAGCAGATAAGACTGACGAAGTCAGTTACATATATCTACGGCAAGGCGAAGCTGACGTGGTTTGAAGAGATTTTCGAAGAATATCAACTATCGAAAACAAATTAAAAACCGCCCTTTTCCTCAAAATAATAGTATAATAGAGGTAGAATTTAGAATCGAGGTACACCTATGGCTGTAAAATTTACAAAAACGGACGACTTGGACAAGATGTTTGAAGAGTTTGCTAAACTCCCTGATTTGAAACAAGTCACTTTCCCTGATGACAAAGAGAAAAAATCCAAAGCAGAAAAGAAAAACTAGATGACTGCTTTCCAACAACTCCCTTCTAGTTTGCTTCAGACTGGGGCTATTTTTCTCTCTATAATCATTGAAGCCCTACCCTTCGTTCTGATAGGAAGTATTGTTTCAGGGCTAATTGAGGTTTATATCACACCTGATAAGGTTTATCATTTTCTCCCTCGAAATCGTTGGGGGAGAATCTTTTTTGGGACCTTTGTCGGGATGCTTTTCCCTTCTTGTGAATGTGGGATTGTCCCCATTATCAATCGTTTTCTGGAAAAAAAGGTTCCCAGTTACACGGCCGTTCCCTTTCTCGTAACAGCACCTGTCATCAATCCCATTGTTCTCTTTGCGACCTATTCTGCCTTTGGCAACTCCTTCCATGTCGCTCTGTTACGAGCTCTAGGTTCCATTCTTGTAGCTGTGATACTTGGGATTTTTCTAGGATTTTTCTGGCAAGAACCGATTCAAAAAGAAAATCGTTTGGCCTGTCATGAGCACGATTTTTCTCACTTGAGCCCTGCAAAAAAAGTTTTTCAGGTCTTTGTGCAAGCAATTGATGAATTTTTTGATACGGGACGTTATTTGGTATTCGGCTGTCTCTTTGCCTCTATGATACAGGTCTATGTTCCGACTCGGATTCTGACTTCTATCAGCGCAACCCCTCTTTTTGCCATCCTGCTCTTGATGCTTTTGGCCTTTCTTCTTTCGCTCTGTAGTGAAGCCGATGCTTTTATCGGGGCTTCTCTTCTCTCGAGTTTCGGCTTAGCACCAGTTTTGGCCTTTCTCGTCATTGGCCCAATGCTGGATATCAAAAATATTCTCATGATGAAAAATTACTTGAAAGCACGATTTATCAGTCACTTCATAACGATTGTGACACTCGTTGTCTTAGTATATTCTCTATTGATTGGAGTCATTCTATGATTCGATTTTTAGTTTTAGCTGGCTATTTTGAACTGACCATTTATCTCCATCTGTCGGGCAAATTAAACCAGTACATCAACATGCACTATTCCTATCTGGCCTATATTTCCATGGTACTTTCCTTTATTTTGGCAATTGTTCAACTGTATATCTGGATGAAGCCAGTCAAAACCCATAGTCATCTGAATAGCCGATTAGCTAAAGGAACTAGTATTGCTCTTCTTGCCATTCCAATTGTCGTCGGCTTAACTTTCCCAACTGTTAGCTTGGATTCTCAGACCGTTTCTGCCAAAGGCTATCATTTCCCCTTATCAGAAGGCACTGATCAAGCCATTCAGACAAGTGAAGGGACGACAAGCCAATATTTGAAACCAGATACCAGTTCTTATTTTTCAAAATCAGCCTATGAAAAGGAGATGCGAACGGCAGCAGATAAATACTTGTCCCAAGATAGTATTCAGATTACGAATGAAAACTATATGGAAGTCATGGAGGCTATTTATGACTATCCAGATGAATTTGAGGGCAAGACAGTCCAGTTCACAGGCTTTGTCTATAATGACCCCAGTCATGCTGATAGTCAATTTCTGTTCCGCTTCGGCATTATCCACTGTATCGCAGATTCCGGTGTCTATGGATTGCTGACCAAGGGAAATACCCGTCAGTATGAGAACAACACCTGGATAACAGCCAAAGGAAAACTGGTCAATCACTATCATAAAGAACTCAAACAAAACCTCCCAACCTTGGAAATCGATAGCTTTACCAAAGTCGATAAACCAGAGAATCCCTATGTGTATCGCGTGTTTTAAAAAA